>JAEEQV010000063.1:0-10066 GCA_016285445.1 Bacteroidales bacterium | reverse complement strand
CTATTTTTTGGCGCAAAAGCAAAATTGGAATGGCAAGCCGGTAATATAGATACTCCAGATATTTGGAATCAGATTTTCCAATTTAGACCATCAGGCATAAGAGTGAAAGTAAATACATACTTTCCAGCTTTGGTGGCTATCGTTCAAACATCAATTATTGGGTCAAGACGCAGATACCTAACACCAAGAGAATGTGCGCGGTTGCAAAGTTTCCCAGATACTTTTAAGTATGATGTAAAACTTGCACAGGCGTATAAACAATTTGGTAATGCCGTAAATGTAGAGTGTGTGAAACTATTTGCAAAACATATGTTTAATATTTAATTATTATGTTTCATTATGGTACCGTTTAAAGAAACAATTAATTCTAAAGAAGAACTTATAGAGGCATGTAAAAAGGGATTTGAAGATTATTCAAATAAAAGAATATCGAAAAACGATTTTTGCATGTATTTTGGATTTACCCATGGGCAAGCAATAACCACTTTCTATGAAGGAAATTACGAGCAACTTTTAGTTGATGGTGGTTTTAATCGTGGAAGTGTAGCATATTTTTCTGGGGGAATTAATGCTTGGAAAAATCTTCGAGATGGAAAATATGTGTTTCCTCCATTTCAAAATAATTCTCAACCTAACAACGTACCTGCTAAGGTTGTTCAAAAAATATTTTATGGTGCACCAGGAACAGGCAAATTTCTCCCATACCTCACCGCCCTCCGCACCAAGCCCTTCATGCTTTTAGCTGGCATATCCGGCACAGGTAAGAGTCGTATTGTGAGAGAAATGGCTAAGGCATGTTGGAAGGAAGGTGACGCAGAATTTGGTAAAAACCACCCAAAGAACTTCTGCATGGTGCAGGTAAAGCCCAATTGGCACGACAGCAGCGAACTGATTGGCTACGTGAGCCGCATCAATGGTGAGAAGTTTGTTGTTGGACCATTCCTTCGCTTTTTGGCAAAAGCCATCAATGACCCCAACACACCGTATTTCCTCTGCTTGGATGAGATGAACCTGGCTTCTGTGGAACAATACTTTGCCGAATACTTAAGCGTGATAGAGAGCCGCAAACTGAATGCCGATGGTAGCATCACCACTGACCCAATTATTCCATACGAGAACACTGAGGCCTACGGCACTTTGATAGACCAACTGTTTGCCGATGAAGCAGACAGGAAAGCCTACAAGTCGGAAAACGACGGCAAGCGCCTTACTATCCCACAAAATCTTTTTGTGGTAGGTACAGTGAATATGGACGAAACAACCTTCAGTTTCTCTCGCAAGGTACTCGACCGTGCCATGACCATCGAGATGAACGAGGTGGACCTGCACGGCGGCTTGGAGAAAGGCAAAGACAACGAGATTGGCTATATCGGCAACAGTATCATTGGCGAAGCCGCCGAGGGGTGCGATGTGTATGAACAAAACGAGGATCTGTGCGACCAAGTGCTGGCCTATTTGGAGAAAGTGAATACAGTATTGGAAGGCACTCCCTTCAAAATCGCCTACCGTACCCGCAACGAATTCCTGCTCTACGCCGTTAACCGCCAGCTGCTTGACAAGGATTCCCAACTTTGGCAAACCCTCGACGAGATGACATCCATGAAAATCCTCTCGCGCATCGAAGGCGACAGCGAACGCACCCAGAAAGTCCTTAACGGATTGAAGAACATGGTTGACGAAGAAATTGTCGCAAAAATTCCTACGCCCGAGAATGGCAAAGAAAGAGCCGAGAGTATAACGGCGTCAAAAATAGAGGAAATGCTAAACAAGTTAAAGGATTCGGGATATACAAGTTATTGGGCTTAAACAATATAGTAATCAAAATGAACAGAGTTACGTTAGAGCAGCTGCAACGAATGCGTGAAACAGAAGACCACGTTGAATTCAAAAAAGGAGAAGGTGGTAATGTTTCATATAATGGTGCAGGTAAGGATAACCCTAAAGACCGACGCCGTTGCATATTAGGCTATGTATCTGCTTTATGTAACGAGGGCGGTGGCTATTTGGTAATCGGCATGCACGACAGTTGTCCTCACAAGGTAATCGGCACCAAACAATCTGAAAATGCCATTGGAAAACTGGAAAGCGACATATACAAGGATTTAGGTATTCGCCCTGACGTTTATGAATTGTATGACGAACAAAACAAGCGTGTGCTAGTGATACAAATCCCTGCCCGTCCTATAGGTAAAGTTTATAAATTTGAAGATGTGCCTTTGATGCGGGTCGGGGAAGAGCTCAAGCCTATGGATGACAAGACCTATATATCTATCATTCAAGAACAGGAACCCGATTTCTCCGAAGAGATATGCAAGAACGCACAAATCAGCGATTTGGACGATGAAGCTATTGCAATACTGAAAGACAAGTATGCACAGAAACAAAAGAACCCCTCGTTTCGCGCCCTTTCAAATGAACAAGCCTTAAATGATTTGGGGTTGTTGAAAGATGGAGAAGTGACCAATGCCGCCGTGCTTCTTGTAGGCAAGGAAAATGTTATTGACAGATTGTTCCCGCAAGCCAAGGTCATGTTGGAATTCCGAAACCATGAAACACAAATTGGTTTCGACAATAGAATGGCTTTTGGAAAGCCTTTCTATAAAATGATAGACGAAGTGTGGGGTGCCATCAATCTCCGTAATGGTTATGTTCCAGTAAGGGAAGGTGCGTATATAGGTCTTTCAAGCATTCCATTTTTTAACGAAGATGTCATCAGAGAGGTGTTGAATAATGCTTTTGCACACCGAGACTACCGCAGAAACAGTGAAATAGTCATCAAAATGTACCCCACTAGATTGGATGTCATCAATGCAGGTGGTTTTCCTCAAGGAGTTACCTTAGACAACCTGCTGACCGTGCCAAGCACACCGCGAAACAGACTTCTCGCCGATGTCATGTCCAAAACGGGACTGGTGGAACGTTCAGGTCAAGGGATGGACAAAATATTTCTGTTTACGTTGTCAGAAGGAAAACCAGCCCCCGATTATTCCCATTCCGATGACTTTACAGTAACTGCCATTTTGTCGTCAACAGTCAAAGAGGCTGGTTTTGCTATGTTTATTCAAACTATCCAAGCAGAACTGCCGGACAATGAAAAGTTGTCTGTCTTTGACGTGATGACTTTGTGTAAAATAAGGGATGGTGAACGAAAAATAACAGACAAGCATCTATCCAAACGGTTGGAAGAAAAGAATTGTATAGAAAAACATGGCAAAACAAATGCCGTATATTATACATTGCACAGACGCTATTATGAAATGTCGGGAAAAACTTCCGAATACTCTATGTTAGTAGATTGGAATGCTCAGCAGTTTTTAGCCGTGATCGCCCCCTATCTTCAAAAATACGGCAAGGCGAAAAAAAACGAAATAGCAAGCATTGTAGGCAATCACATAACAGACAAGCAACTTCGCAGTTTTCTTGACCAGTTGCGAGCTATTGACTTTATCAAAACCGAAGGTGAACGAGGCCAGATGGTTTACATGTTAGGTGAGGGTTATTTTAAGAATAATGATATTATCTACAAAGCTCTAAACATTGGATTGGAAACATTAAAAAGCAAAGGCGAAATTTAAGAGTGACGAAAGGGCGAATAAAAGGGCGAATAAATAGGATTAAAACGATATTAAAACGGCATAAGTGTCTGAATACCAATAAATAAGAAAGGGCAAATAAAAGGGCGAATAAAAAAAATGGAAATCCTCTACATCACTCATACCGATTTCACTCTCACCATTGAGTGCTCCCATTTCTGGCAGGAATGGCAGAAAGGAATACGCAATATGGGTGAAGCCCAATTGACTTCCACCTATTCCTGGACAGAAGGTGTGGAAAAAGTAGAACGAACTGATGAAGAAAAAAATCGGATAGAGGAAATAGTTGCCGGTAATTCTAAAGAAAAGGCTTTCTTTTTTGAGCAAACCGACTACAGCATTTGGGTGGAGTTCAACAACAACGTCACGGAAGCATGTTTTGACAGTCCACGTTTCGATGTTAATGAGCATTTCTCGTGGAAAAAGAATCAGCACGTTCTTGTAGGTTTTCTCAACTATGGCAACGACATTGGTCGCGCTGATTTGCCATTGCGATATGTTGTTAACGGTGAACAAAAAAGATTTGTTTTCTCTTACGATGTGATTTCCGCCAAACTCGATTACCACCACGATTGGCAACTCATTCTTCACGACATTGAGCAGGAGTACCGAATGCTTTCGCTCGACTATCTGCGCCGCACCTATCACGGTATCAGCACAGGCGACGGTGAGCAATACGACCTTATTTGGTGGAATATTTTCAGCTCGTTGCAGCAGAAATTTATCGCGTCGGCACGCAATATTGTAGAGCGTCCGCGCCACAGGCTGCGAGCCGTGCCCGCTTACAAACGCGCCGACCAAATCCGTCGGTTCACCACCACGCTCGAACAGCAGTTTGCCGAACACCGCAGCGAGGAATCGCGGCTCTATCTGGTCGATGAGCAGCAGCACACCCACAACACTATTGAGAACCGTTTCCTGAAATACGCGCTCAACACTATCAGCAAACATTATAGCGATTTGGTCCGTCGTATCGGGCAGTTGAAATTGCCCATTGCACAAACCGAACTCGACCGAATCGATGCAACTGAAAGTCAGTTGAAAAGCCTTGTCCGCCACCCGTTTTTCCGCACAGTCGGCACTTTCGAAGGGTTGCGGCAAGAATCGCTAATCCTACAGCGCGACACGAATTATTCAGCCGTCTATCGCACTTATCTTATTCTGCGCAAATCGTTTAGCCTTAACGATGGCCTTTATCGTATGGAAACGAAAGACATTGCAACCTTATATGAGATATGGTGCTTTATTGAGGTAAGTCATATCGTTCAGGAACAATTAGGTATCGAAAATGCAGATGTTGAACATCGCAACCGCATGGAAATGAATGGTTCGTTCACATGGGAATTGGGCAAAGGTGAAAAATCACGTATCTTATTCAAGAAAAATGGAGTGGAACTGGCGGAACTTGTGTACAATCCTAAGCAAACCGATAAGGAAAACGATTCCATTAGTATGAGTAATTTGGTGGTGCCAACAGTGCCACAAAAACCCGATATTGTGTTGCAACTGACAAAGGATGATGTGGAAAAAGGCATGAAGATGACCTATCTTTTTGATGCCAAGTATCGAATTAGCGGAAAGGTAAACGGGGTTGATACTCCACCCGATGATGCCATCAACCAAATGCACCGATACCGTGACGCCATCTACTACAGAGACTACAAATCTCAACAATTAAAAAAAGAAGTTATTGGCGGTTACATATTGTTTCCTGGCGATGGTATGCCTGCGGATGTTGCCGTCTCAAAATTTTATAAGAGTATTAGTGAAGTCAATATCGGAGCATTCCCACTTCGCCCCAAAAACGAAATGAATCGTAAACTGTTGGAAGATTTTATTAAGAGCCTGATTAGTACAAAATCGTCAGAAACCATCTCAAATGTGATACCACAAAAGGGAACAACGGTATTTGTCTCTAATCGTGTTTTAATAGGATTAGTTTCGCCAAGTTCAAGGAAAGGATATAACCAAAGTTTTGAGGACGGCAATGCCGATTTGTACTACACAGGTCCCAATTTCCCTTCAACCATTGCACTTCACGATTTGCATTTCTTTGTCCCATATTTTAAGGGAAAAGGTATTCGCGATGTGTATGAAATTACAAAAATTAGAACAATTCAAGGTAGCGAGGCAAAGCAGTTCAATCCTGACGAGAAGAATCCCGATGATATTCGGTTGGCGTTCCATCTCCGCTTTCATCATAAGCTATCAGAACAGTTCTCAAAGATTGACACATCGGAAATGGTGAATTATACCTTTATTGACACTAATTTTGAAGAAATAGAAGATACGTTGCTATAGAAAGAAGAATTTTTACTCCCCCATCACCGTCGCCACAAGTTTTCGTGGACCGCCGTAGTTGCGGAATTCACAAAGGTAGATGCCTTGCCATGTGCCGAGGTTTAATCGGCCATTTGTTATGGGAATGGTCAGGCTTACGCCGAACAAACTGCTTTTTGCATGGGCGGGCATGTCGTCGGCTCCTTCGAGCGTGTGGTCGTAGTACGGCTCGTTTTCTTTCACAAGATGGTTCATAATCTGTTCCATATCGCAACGGACGTCAGGGTCGGCATTTTCGTTGATGGAAAGGGCGCACGAGGTGTGTTTCACAAACAAGTTCAAAAGTCCCGTTTGAGGCAGTTTTCCCGACAGATGTTCCATCACTTCGTGCGTAATCAGATGACAACCACGACGTTTTTCCGACAATGTGAATTCAATTTGTTGAGTCATTATTATATTTCTTTTGCAAACAAGGCATCAAGGGCGTTTTGCGGAAACGGACATGGCTCGTGACGTTCCTTGGCAAGTTGGAACTGTTTGCACGCATTCCGCACCGAATCTTCCTCAAAACAGCGGAACAACGTGTCTTTCAGATTGTCGAGATGCGACACGTCGGTTTCGGCGAACTTGCCATAGTGGCCGTAACTGGTCGTCTTGTCGGGCAAAATGCCGTGGTAATAGTACGACCAGACAAGAAACTGCATACACACATTGGGAGTCATTACGATTTCGTCCATGGGATTTTGTTTTTTGTGCAAGATAGGAGATTTCTTCAATAAAAGAAGAAATTTGTTGTCATTGTCTAACCTTATTTGTAGCAAATTGAAAATTTTTCTAAAAAAAAAATCTCCCTGAATGTTGCACGTCACAAAATTACGAGACGAAGAGGGGGATTTCTTGTATAAATTACACGGCAAGTTATTCTGTTTCAAAGACTTTTTTCCCCGTTTTAATCTAAAAAAAAGAGTATGAATCTTTTTTTCTTGAAAATTTTATTTTCTTTGTAGAAATTATCAAAAATAAAATTTCGTTTTGAAATCTTGTGTTAAGTACATATTTCTGATTGGATTCTTGTCCGCTCTCTTGTGCCAAAGCACTATGGCGCAATGGTCGTTTGTTCCAACGATGCATCAGTCTGGTTGCACTGGAATTGATTTAAGTCAAGTTAATGCAGCGTTAGAATCAGGTTTTCGAACTGTAGGTTTTCCTACACTGGCAGAATGTGAAGCAGCAAGAAATTCGATTTTGTCTAACAAAGTTTCAGGACAAAACTACGCAAAAGACGGTCCGTGCACATACACAATCTATTGGACGTGTACGCCTTGTTCCGGTCACGATATGAGTTCTTCGGCGCTCACCCCTACCGACGCATTTTCACAGTTGAAGGAACTTGGTCCTGAAGAAGGTATGGCATTCTCTGCTCCCAATACCGTAGAATCTATTACGGCATGGTTCGAGGACTACGAGCGAAAATACAATTCTATGGAAGCAGTTGACGTGAGCAATCTGCTTACAGGCGATGCCGAATACGACGAGGCATACACGCAAGGACTTGATTATGCAGGTGCCACCGTTCGTGAAAATTCTTCCGACTACGTATGGGGAACTATCGACCCTACGTTCTTGAAACAAAGCGACCCCGAGATCCCTACCTCAACCACTGGTCAAGGTAGAGGTGTCAATTTAGTTGACAGACAATATATTATGTCAACCGACACGTTTTCGTTGAAAGACAGTTACGTTCCTAAACCCGTAGCGTCAATCGATGACGGAGAAATAGAGCACCCACTTATCGACATGGTTACCGAAGATTTGGTGGCAGCCACTGATTTTATTCCTGGTAAACCAGCCCAAGCACTTGCGGTAGCGAATGTGTATCTTTACTCGGAATTGGCAAAAGCCGGCTACGAAGGTTATCATGATTTAGCATATAAAAGCACATCCGACATCTTGGTAAATGCGTTGAACAAAACCACAGACTATTTGGTAGAACAATATTCTGGTCCACAATATGCTGAATCGCAGCTTACCGAGGCAATAACGGATCGTATTACGGAGAAAGGCGTTACCAAAGCCCTCACAGTAACTGGACGTCCAATTACCGAAGATGTGATGTGGGGTGGAGAAGTCGCAAAAAAAGGTTCCGTTTCAACAGGATCAAGCATCGTTTCAAATGCAGTCAATGGATTCAATCTTATAAATACTATCAAGGACAATTACGAGATATACAAAGAAAAAACACGTGCTCATTAATATGAAGAAATTTGCAGCTTACATATTGTCATTCTTACTTTTGAGCGTTGCCGGATTGGCACAAGACAACAAGCCGCTGGCATCTCAAAAAGCCGACATATTCCTGTCAAAAGACATGTTGAAGAGCAATCCCAAGGTTTCGTTTGTAAAATCGTTCGACTACACGCCCGACGGATTCGTGTTCCTTTCCACAGGGAAAAACTTCGTATTCTTGGGCAATGGCGGATTTCTGCCGTATTTTACCTCAAACGTGACCGTCTCTTGCTTTGCCTTGAGCGGCACAAACGTGTTGACAGCTATTTCGGGTAAACAATATGGCATTTTCAACGAAAAGGGAACATTCGTAAAAATATGTGATTTGCCACGAACAAATATGCGAATAGCACACGGTTCGGAAGCAGTGTATGTGTATGACAGTCAAAAAAATGCAACGAACACTTATTGCGTGTATGGCATTTTCGACGATGCCACCTACTCCGTTTTGGCAAGAATGAAGAAACCAATTTCTTCGGTGTACGAAACACGAAACGGCACCTTATTCATTGCCACGAGCAATGAATTGTATTTTGCTGATTTTCAGAAGAAAAACATTACAAAAATAACCACGCTTGCTACCAATGACGACATTCTTTCCATTGCGATAAATCCTATCGACGGAATGATATATTTCTCAACGGCAAAACAGATTTTCCGATTGAACGGCAACGCAATAGAGCCAGTTATTGAACTTGGCGGGTTGTTGAAATATACCAAAGACGGATTGTTGGTTTTCCAGCCAGAAAACAAATTTATGTGTCGCTTGCGAAACAACTTAATAATTACAGAAAATCAGTTTTGATGAAAATGACACGAGGTACATATAGAAAAGCATTACGGAACTTTCTTGTTTCGCTGCTCCTTATTGTGCCAAGCGTTGTGATTGCAGGCAACGACCCTTTGCCGATAAAATCCATTCGTGAATTTGTGATACAAGAAAAGTTCAGTGCAGCCGTTTCGGAATATGCAGTGCTTATTGACGATAAAATTGAGTCTATCGGTCGCCACAAAGGTGCAGAATACGACCTACTTGCCGAATATGCCTATGCGCTTGCCCTCAACGGCATTTACGACGGTGCGTTGATGAATCTTGACCGAGCTCTTGCCTTGGGGCAAAACGAGATGAAAACTCAAGAGGAGCTGACAAAAAACGAGAGTTTGCTTCGCTTTTATATTTGTCAAGTATATCTGTTGATGGATTATCCTAACATAGCTGCCGTTTTTGGTTCCAAGGAAGTAACGCAACCTGAATGGATTACCAAAGAAAAAAGCGACGGATTTATCCAAAAACACAAAGCAATGCCCGTCATCAACCAAGAAGGTATGACGGCAGCATTAAAACGTGCTAATATGCTGTTAGCCAAGAAGATGTATTTTCAATCGCTGACAATTTTCCAAGAATTGATTGACAATTTCCCTCACGAAGCAATGCCGTATATGGGGCAAAGCAAAGTTTGGGAGGCGTTGGGATATTACGACAAAGCAGCCGAATTGCTCGAAAAAGGTATCAGTCATTATAAGGCAAGCGAAGAGGCAAAACAGCCGTTTACACGTCACCAGTCAACGTTACAAGCAAGACAAAACGAGCAAACTATGCCACCGTTCGGTTCTGCACTGAAAAATGCAGTAATGCTTTATGCGGGAGGAACATTTTCCAGCGGATACAGTTCGTTTGATGCAAGAATAGGCAGCACAGATTACAAAACGTCGCTGTCGGCAGACCTTTCTTTAGCGTACACCGACGCATTGTCCTGCTCCTTAGGTATTTCAAGTTACACCCGTCAGAAAATTCTCGTATATGGTTGTGGAATAGGGGCAAACTTAAGCTCAAGTTCGAGTTTCACCCTAAAAGGCGCCGCCGGATTCAGTTTGTTGACGAGCAACGGCTCACAATCATTCGACGT
>JAEEQV010000062.1:0-10133 GCA_016285445.1 Bacteroidales bacterium | reverse complement strand
TTCCCAAAAATAGTGACGGATTTCCTCTTTATATGGTAGGAAGCATTTATGGCGAAAATGGTCAGAAAGTTGACTACGTTTCTGAAGCAAAATCGGTAAAGAAAAACGCAGGATTCAAAGTTCGAAAGGCGGATTTCAAAAATATGTTTGAATAACAATATATTAAAACAATCTTCCGAAATCTAAGAACAACGCATAGAAGAATATGGCGAAAATTATCGCCATGCCTATCATTTGTGCCTTGATTAAGAATTTCTCGCTTGGTTTACGACGGATAATCAGTTCCACAATCAAAAAGAGCAGATGACCGCCGTCAAGTCCCGGAATGGGAAGAATGTTCATAAATGCAAGTATCACCGAAAACAATGCAGCCAACGACCAGAATTGTCTCCAATTCCATTCCTTGTCGTACATTTTTCCCATCGACACAAAGGTTCCCACTTGTTGCGAGCCCTCTTTGGTGAACACGAGTTTGAACTGTTTCACGTAAAATGTCAGGGTGCTGAATCCCATTTTTATGCCTTCGGGAATGGATTGCAACAGGGAATATTTTTCAGTGACCGTTTCAAACAGGTTGTAGGCAGTTTTTGTGTATGCACCGATTTTCCCTTCCTCGGAAACGGTTACGGGAATTTTTTCTTCGAAACTATGTCTTACAACTGTTAAAACAACATCCTTGCCTGCAAAAGGTTTCACGCTTTTCGCAAAATCCATAAACGACAGCGTTGGAACGGAATCAATTGCGACGATTCGGTCGCCCACGCGCAAATCGGAACGTGATGCAGGAGTGTTCGGCATAATGGAATCTATTACAAACGGGAAATTTTCAACGAGAAAGAATGAATTTTGATTTGCGAGAATTCGTTTCCCAATATCTTCGGGAATGTCGATTTGAAGTTCTCGTCCGTCGCGCTCTACTGTTACGATTTTAGCATCGTCGAGTAAGATTTGCGAAATAGCATCGCTCAACGTTTTGGGCTGTTTATCGTCTATCAAGAGGATTTTGTCGCCATTTTCAAAGCCAATGCTCTGTGCCGTAGAATCGCAATACACGCCGTATTCCAGGTTTTGCAACGGCAAATATGTTTTCCCGTACACAAACGAAAGTGCAGAGTAAATAATAATTGCCGTAAAAAAATTGAACAACACGCCACCAATGATTATCATAAATCGTTGTATCCACGGTTTGGAACGGTATTCCCACGGTTTCGGCTCGGATGCTAATTGACCCTTGTCCAATGATTCATCAACCATTCCGGCAATTTTGCAGTAACCACCAAGTGGAAGCCATCCAATGCCATATTCCGTTTCTCCTTTTTTAATTTTGAACAACGAAAACCATGGGTCAAAGAATAGGTAAAACTTGTCAACTCTCGTTTTGGAAAGTTTGGCAAACGTAAAATGCCCCAATTCGTGGAGTATAATTAAAAGAGCTAAAGTCGTTATCAGTTGAAGAGCTTGCATTATAATAGTGTTTTTGCAAAATTCATTGATTCCTCGTGCGTTGCAACGTAGTCTTCCAGTGTTGGGTCGGCGATGAACGGAATTTGTTGTATGGTTTTTTCTATCAAATCAGACATTCCGAAGAATGAGATTTCATCTTTCAAAAATGCTGCGACAGCCACTTCGTTTGCGGCGTTCATTATGCATGGCACGTTTCCGCCTCGTTCAATTGAAGACAAGGCAATGTCAAGATTTCGGAACAATTTCCGATTCGGTTGCTCAAAGGTTAAATCCTTGTATTCAAACAAGTTAACACGTGGGAAATCGGCTTTCAGTCGTTCGGGATAACTGAATGCGTACTGAATCGGAATTCGCATATCAGGCATTCCAAGTTGCGCCTTAATGGAGCCGTCCTCGAACTGCACGGCAGAGTGGACAATGGATTGCGGGTGAACCAACACTTCAATGTCTTTAGGAGCAACGTTGAACAGCCATTTCGCCTCAATCACCTCCAAGCCTTTGTTCATAAGCGATGCGGAGTCTATTGTGACTTTTGCGCCCATGTTCCAATTCGGGTGTTTCAGGGCTTGTGCCTTGGTAACGGTTTCCAACTGTTCCCGAGTAAAGTTGCGGAAAGGTCCGCCCGAAGCGGTAAGCAATATTTTTTCGGGTTTGTTGCCACATTGCAACTCACCGTGCAAACATTGGAATATGGCAGAATGTTCCGAATCAACAGGTACAATTCCCGATTTTGGGTGTTCCTTCAATAGTTTGTTGACCAACTGCCCTGCAACCACAAGCACTTCCTTGTTTGCCAACGCAATAATTTTGTCGTGTTTTATCGCATTGATTACGGGAGCAAGTCCTGCATAGCCGACCAGTGCGCCAAGTACCATATCGACCGACTCCATTTCCACTACGTCGTTCAGCGATTGCGTTCCCGTGAAAACCTTTATCATGTGGCTTTCCAACGCCTTTGAAACATATTCGTATTTGTCGGGATTGGAAATCACAACCACATTGGGGTTGAACTTGATTGCTTGTTCAATCAACAAATCGGCGTTGTTGTGTGCCGTAAGAACTTCCACGGAAAATTCGTCGGGATGGCGTGAAATCACGTCCAACGCCTGCGTTCCTATGGAACCTGTGGAACCTAAAAGAGCAATTCGTTTCATACTAATAGACAATGTAATTTTCGGAGTTTACGGGTTTCCCTTCATGCCACAATTCAAAGTGCAGATGAGGGCCTACCGTCAAATTTCCCGTATTACCCAACAAGGCAATTCCTTCACCGGCATTGACGTGGTCGCCGGTTTTCTTCAATAATTTTGAGTTATGTTTATACACCGAAACAAAGTCGTTGCTATGTTGAATCATAATGGTATAACCCGTTTCAACAGTCCAAGAGTCAAGAATGACGGTACCGGCAAGGACAGCGTGAATAATGCTGTTTTCGGCGGCAACCACGTCGGTACCAAAGTGACCATTGCTAAAGTTGCTCGACACGATGCCGTTGATTGGCGGGTAAAAGAACAGGTTTTCAATACGAACGCCAGCGGTATTTGCGTGAAAGTTTACGTTAAGTGCCTCATTTTCTTGAATTTCCATTCGGAGCATTGAATCGGCAGGCGACAAGTCGAAATTCAGATTCGCATAGTTTTCATTTGTAACGACAATGGAATCAAGTAATTCGTAAGCCGAAGGATCCTCGCCGTTAAGAATCGTTTGCAAAATCTGCATCTTTTGAGCATAAAGTTTCATCTCATACTCAAGAGAGTCAACAAGTTCCGCATTGCGTTCAATCTTTTCGCGTTCCTCCAATTCAGGATAATTCGGAATGACGTATTCTTTCAGAGGCGTATATGCAATGACTAAATACACGACAAATATCAGTATTACGGCACACGTTGTAATAAAAAGTAATACATTCGAGAGCGAAAGACGCAATGAGAATACCTCCGCGAAGGTTTTCGTATCCCGAATCGTCAGTTTGTATTTGGCGTGCATTTTTTGAAGCCGCAGCTGACGTTTTTCTTTTCTCGATAATTTAGAATTATTGCTCATTAGGTATAATTTTTCCGTCTTCCATCTTAATAACCCTGTCTGAGATTGCGGCGAGCGTGTCGTCGTGAGTAACAATCACAAAGGTTTGATGGAACGTATCTCGTAAATGTAAAATCAATTCGTGTAATTCTGCCTTATGCTGGGAATCAAGATTTCCTGACGGTTCGTCGGCAAACACCACGGCAGGATTGTTCATAATTGCCCGTGCCACGGCAACTCGTTGCTGCTCGCCACCCGAAAGTTCCGAGGGCTTATGGGTCATTCGTTCCGAAAGATTCAAAAACGAAAGCAATTCCTTTGCCCGTGCTTCCGACTGTTTCAGTGTTTTTCCTTGCAACAATGCTGGTAGGCACACGTTTTCAAGTGCAGTGAATTCGGGTAAAAGCTGATGAAACTGGAACACGAAACCAATGTGTTCGTTTCGGAATCTTGCCAATTCTTTTTCTTTCAAAGAACGAATTTCCGTGTCGAGAATTTTTACCGAGCCCTCGTCGGCATTGAGCAGAGTGCCCATAATCTGGAGCAATGTCG
This sequence comes from Bacteroidales bacterium, assembly GCA_016285445.1. Lineage (GTDB taxonomy): Bacteria > Bacteroidota > Bacteroidia > Bacteroidales > UBA1715 > UBA1715. Next base: position 6,095 of record JAEEQV010000062.1, on the reverse strand, counting down.
TTTTCCCAGCACCGCTTTTCCCCACTATCGAAACAATCTCACCGTTGTCAACGTCCAAGTCAATGCCTTTCAGCACTGGAAGGTTGCCAAACGATTTTTGTATGTTTCTTACTTCTATAATCATACTGCAAAGAAAACAAAAATATTGTGATTTTATTGTTCCGTCAACGCAATAAAGTCAATCAGTCCCACAAGTGCCGCGCGTGCATCGCTTTCGGGGAACAGAAAGCATTGTCGTTTTGCCTCTTCGCAAAAACTGATTTGCCGTTGTGTGGCATAATCAATTCCGCCTTTTTCACGGACAAATTCCGCCAATTCTTCCAGTTTTTCCTGCTTGTTGCCGTGATGTTCCAATTTGAACAAGATTTTTTCCCGTTCCACGAACGAGAGTTTTGAAATGGCGTAGAGCAGCGGCAGCGTCTGCTTCTTCTCCTGCAAGTCGTTCAATGTTTTTTTGCCAAGCACTGACGTGCGGGAATAGTCAAGAACGTCGTCACGGATTTGGAACGCCAATCCCAGCAGTTCGGCAATACGCTCAATACGTTCAATTTCTTCGTTGGTCGCCTTTTTACTTGAATATGCGCCTGTTACCATCGAAACCACGAACAATGCCGCTGTTTTTGCCTTAATTATCTCATAATAGGTTTGTTCCGAATTTTCCAGTGAACGAGCGTGTTCAATCTGCATCAGTTCGCCCTCGCTCATTTTCTTCACACCTTGCGACATTATTTCCAGCGCCTTGATTTCATTCTTCTCGATGGCATAGATCAAACCCTTTGCCAAGTAATAATCACCGGCAAGAACGGCAATTTTGTTTTTCCATTTTGCCTTCACTGACAACAAATTTCTTCGTGTCTCCGAATCATCGACTACATCGTCGTGAATCAAGGTGGCATTGTGCAAAAGTTCAACCATATAGGCAGCGGAAAATGTTGATTCCGTTACGTCGCCAAACAGTCGTGCCGAAAGAAAAGTCATTGCCGGTCGGATTTGTTTTCCCCTGTTGCCAAACACATATTTTGAAATCACGTTCAACAAATTCGTTTTCGACAGCAAATTCGGCTCAAACATTTGGTTGAACTGCTTAATATCGTCTTGAATTATCTGTGGAAAGGTATATTCTGCCATCTGCACTGATTTTCGAGTGTCAAAGATAGTATTTTATAATGGTATATAAATAGATTTAGACAGATTTTATGGAATTATTAAAAACTTCGTCATAATAAAAAAAGACAAAACGCATTCGCATCTTGTCTTTTATGAGGCTCCTGGCAGACTCGAACCGCCGTACGCGGTTTTGCAGACCGCTGACTAAACCACTCATCCAAGGAGCCTTGAACAGCGACAAAAGTAATACTTTTTTTGAAAATCACTGCTTTTTCTAAAAAAATAATTAGGATTGATAATTCTTTACTACCTTTGATTGGCTAATTTATATTTTACTATGCGAAGATTTATACTTCTATTTTCGATTCTATGTATTTGTGTATCAGGGTATTCTCAAAAAATGAGCAAATTATACGCAACGTATAATAAACAACAATATGCAAAATGCATACAGCAATGTGACGCAGCTCTCAAAAAGAAACCCGAAATGCTCGAAGCATACTATGTAAAGGCCATCGCCTATTTTGAGATGGCTCAGTCTCCTTCGGATTATAAGGAGGTTTCTAAAAATCCGCTCCTTGACTGCCTTTCCAATTTGAGTATTCTTAGCTCAAAGGACGAAGACCGCGAAATTCTTGACGAACACGGTGATACACTTTTGATTATAAAAGAATTTGCTGAAGCACGGGCTAAAAAGATAAAGACGGCAAACACGTCGGAGGCACAGGCTATAAATCAACGACTTTCGAGTATTTTTCGTACCAAGAAAGCCGACGGACTTGAATTCGCCCGCATCGACGCCGAAGCTGGCCGCTACGACAAGTGTTATTCTAAAATAGAACGACTTTATGCTAAATCTCCAGCTGAAATTTCAAGCGGAAGCGATAATTACATTGCTCTTACGCAAGGAGCGATTCTTCTTGCCGAGAACTGGATGTTCAGCGACTTGTTCACGCTTATCAGAAATTATAAAGTGAAATTTCAAGGTAATTATGGCATAAGCGAAGGTTTTAAGAAGGCTCTCCTTATTAGTATTGACACAGCCCGAACCGATGATGACAAAACGCTGTTTTACGATTTCTCGAAAAAAGGACTTGAGTTGTATCCCGAGGACAAGGGTATCTCACATCATATTGAAAATCGTTGGATTGAACTCATCAACAACTCAACGAATGCGTATAGGGCAACGGCCACACACGAACGAACATGGAAAGATAGCGTCTTACTCAGAAATGCATACCGTTACTTAGTTCTTGCCAAAGAGATTTTCCCCAACAATGCAAAATTGACCGACATTGAGAAAAAACTCAACGCCGAATTTCATACCATTCCGTTTAGTTATGAGCGTGAGAATTTCAGAAAATATGCCTTGGAGGCTGTAAATACGTGGCGTAAAAAAGGCTGTGAATGCGATACGAGCGAAGTGGTGTATGTTGCTCCCGTACCGACGATAGAATGGGATACGACCCTTGAACGGCTTGCTAACGAACACGCCCGGGAAATGTTTTTCGAAAATCATAGTGAGGACGTGAATATGAACGGCGAAACGCCTTGGGACAGAATCAATAAGACGAAATACAAAGGAACGACATATGAAAATGAGAATGGGTTGAATTTTGTGCAAGCCATGAAAATGGCGTTTTGTGTGGGATATGGATACTCGTTCAACGGCATCAATGGCGACGAGGAAATGAAAAACGTGGTTGATTCCGTCGTAACACATTGGATTATGGAAAAACGTTCTCAAAATTGTATGAAAGTGATGACGCCCGATGTGACGCACATGGCTATTGGAATGTATGGCGACAAGTGGGTGTTCTGGGCAATTACCAAATACGAAATTCTTCTTCGGAAAAAATAACATGTTGGCTCCGTTTCATACACCAAACTGCATTGAGGCAGGATGCGACGAGGCAGGACGCGGTTGCCTCGCAGGTCCCGTGTATGCCGCTGCAGTAATTTTTCCCTCCGATTATAAGAATGAATTACTGAACGACTCAAAACAGTTGACCGACAAGCAACGGAAAACGCTCCGTGAACAAATCATGCGTGACGCCACAGCGTGGGCTGTGGGAATTGTCGATAATCACGAGATTGACAAGATAAATATTTTAAATGCATCATTTCTTGCAATGCATAGGGCGTTGGACAAACTTGCCGTTTCACCCGAGCATATTATTGTGGATGGAAACAAATTCAAAAAATACAAGGAAATTCCTCATCATTGCATTGTTAAAGGAGACGGAAAATATCTGGCTATTGCCGCAGCTTCAATCCTTGCCAAAACGTTCAGAGATGATTTTATGGACGAGATTCATCAACAGTTTCCAATGTACAACTGGATTTCAAACAAAGGATACCCCACATTGCAACATAAACTTGCCATAAAGGAATTTGGCAGGACGGAATATCATCGTGTCACGTTCAATGCTGAGATAACAAAACAATTGTCGCTGGATATTTAACACATAAAAATTATGAAGAATTTCAAGATAGGAATTATCGGGGCTGGCTGGATTGCCGAAAAAATGGCAGAGACAGTGGCTTCAATGGATGGATACGAAGTGTATGCAATTGCTTCTCGTTCAATCGAAAAAGCGCAGTTATTTGCAGCAAAGCTTAACATAGAAAAAGCATACGGTTCTTACGAAGAATTGGTTTGTGACGATGATATTGACTTGGTGTATGTTGCCACGCCACATTCGCACCATTTTCAGCATACGAAACTTGCCGTTGAGCACGGGAAACCGTGTCTTGTAGAGAAAGCATTTACGGCAAATGCACGCGAAGCAGCTGAATTGTTGCAACTTGCAAAGAAAAAAGGAGTGTTTGTCACCGAAGCAATCTGGACGCGCTATATGCCTCTTTCTCATAAGATTAAAGAGTTATTGGAAGCTGGGGCAATTGGAACCCCTCGCCTACTTTCGGCAAGTTTGTGCTATCCGTTGGAAAACAAGGAACGCATTACCAATCCTGCGCTGTGCGGTGGAGCATTGCTCGACGTGGGCGTGTATGTGCTGAATTTCGCACGAATGTATTTCGGTAGCGATATAGTGAAAACGGTCACGAATTGCCAACTGGGAGCGACGGGAATGGATATGCAGGAAAGCATTTCGTTGAGTTATGCCGACGGCAAAATGGCAAATTTGCAGACTGGGGCTTTGTGCCTAAACGACCGTCAAGGTGTTATCAGTGGCACGGAGGGCTATATTAGGGTTGACAACGTGAATTGCCCCGAACGTGTCGAGGTTTATCGAAATTATGCCCTTGCGGAAACGTATGAAAAACCGTCGGATATGATTTCTGGCTATGAATATCAAGTGATGGAAAGTCGTCGCTGCATAGAGGCGGGCTTGCTTGAGTCGCCTATGATGCCACACGAGGAAACACTTGCCGTTATGCAACAAATGGATACTCTTCGTAAAGAATGGGGGGTGAAATATCCTATGGATTAGGGTTATAAAAGAGAGTTATTTGAATTCTTCCCAGTAAATGCTATTATCCCATTCCGCTTTAATAATAACGGATTCTTTGAAGAAATATGTTTTCTCTGGTTGCCGTTTGAGTTCCAAACAGCCCGAATCCCACGTTTGATTGTTGTTTTCGTCAACGAAGCAACTAAGAGAATATTTTCCGGCGGGAATGTTGTTAAATTGGATAGTATTTGAACTTGTTGTAGAATAGGTTACCGGATTTTTGGAGTCATCGGATGTGAGTACAAATACTAAGTTTCCTGCTGGCAAACCTTGGGTATTCTTAATGTTGAGGTTTCCAAGATTTTCTTTCTTTGGTGATTGGAAACGAATTTGAGTGGAATCGTTTGCGTCCCCAAAAACATCGACAAACGTTGTGTCAAGCACTATCAGAGTATATTCGGTATTTGGCGTCCAATCGGCGGTGATGGCATACGAGCGTTCCTTTGAAGGCTGTTTTTGTATGGAAAAAGGAACTTTCTGATAAAATCCGTATGGCGTGTTTTCCGTCTGGATGTTCTCCACAAACTCGCGTGATGCGAAGCCAAACGTATCAACAACTGCCCCCTTTTGAACGGTAAGCGTGTAATTTTGCGATTTTTCGGCAGAGTGATATATGTCGATGATTCGTGAAGAGCCCTCGGCAAGGGAAATCTTGGTAATGATTGATGTTTCCAGAGAATCGTCGTCGTTTATCAAGGTAAACAGACTGTCGGTAATTGTGTGAACGGGGTTGTTGCAGTAGATACGAATTGGCTCGTACGGTTTCAGGGTCTTTTTCTGAACTTCGGAAACTTGCAAAATCAGTCTTTTGTTTGATGATGGGTGCTTATACATTTTTTGAACCGCGACATCTTTTTTGTTGTTGAAATTCTTGGTTTCCGTTGCACCGTCATTCGTAGGATAAGTAACCGTAATTGCCTGATTTTTAAGTCGAAGTGCGTCAGAAGATGGTTTTATCCAATATAGGAGCGCGTTGCTTTTTTCATCCAGTTCACAGTAGTACCAGTCGGTGAGATTTGGAAGACCGTCAAGCGTAACGTTCACATCTTGTGGATTGATTGCCTTGCTAAAGTAGAGGGCAAAACGGTCGTTAGCCTCTTTGTACCGTAGTATTTTCTGATTCTGATAGTGTAATGTCGGACGATATTTGTAGTCAGAAACGGCATTGATTTCCTCGCAAGAGTTTTTTGACGTGTCACATAACTGATACAATGTAATCTTTTGGAAATCATCGGCTTTTATTGGTCGTGAAAGCGTAATGAAAAGGGTGTCGTCGGGGAATATCTTTTTGGTCTTGTCGATTGATGTCGAAATACTCACACGTTCTGGATGATTCTTGGAACTTTCAATTTGAAGAGTGTCGGTTTTCGTTTCCGAAGATTGGATATTTTTCTTATATGAAAGGTGTAACACCGTTGAATCGGAATTTTGCACAAGTGTGTCGAGTAGCCAAATCACAAGACTGTCTTGGGATATTTCTTCCACAACCGATTCACCTTGGGGATATAGATT
>JAEEQV010000061.1:0-10135 GCA_016285445.1 Bacteroidales bacterium | reverse complement strand
CGTGATAGCCCGCAATACCGAAGTGGATAGAGTTATTGATGGCAACAAATCCGCAACCAACATTTTTCGCCTTTTCTATGGCGATTTGCATTGCTTTAGGAGCCACAACAAGACCAAGACCGTTGTCACCGTCAATAGTCGCAGTTGAAGGCGTCTCGTGCTCTATTTTTAATTTTGGTTGTGGATTCATTCTGTTAGCCTTCCACAAATTTATATAACCACGAAGACGAGCAACGCCATGTGAATCAATACCACGCAAATCAGCCGTTAAAAGCACGTCCGATGCCAAAAGTGCATCTTCGTGAGAATGTCCAATTGCTTCGAGAACTTTTGTCGTAAAAGTTCTGAGTCGTTGATAATCAAAAGATTGTGTTTCTGCCATTACTATTATTTTTTTAATTATCCTTATACAATAAAACGCCACGTATGCGGCGTTTTGTTATTGCTTTTTTATTTTTTCATAAAACCATTTTGTTGTCAGTGCAATACCCTCTTTCACAAATATTTCGGGTTCATAATGCAAGATTCGACGTGCTTTTACAATTGATGCAAGAGAATTTTTAATATCACCTTTGCGAGGGTCGCCATACAAAGGTTTTATAGTTCCTATTTCCGAATCCAACTGAGCAAGATTGTCAATTATACTTTGTGTCAGTGTGGTCAAATCAATTGAGTCGTTACAAGCAACGTTGATATGTTCATGCTTATTCTCCAAAACAGCCTCTCCCGCCAACACGTTTGCCTTTACAACATTCTTCACGTAGGTGAAATCACGAGATTGTTTTCCGTCGCCATAAATCGTCGGTTGCCGATGTTCCATCAATATATTGATAAACTTAGGAATTACGGCGGCGTATGCACCATTGGGGTCTTGGTACGGGCCAAACACGTTGAAATAGCACAAACCTATGGTTTCAATGCCATAGAGAGCCGAGAAATTCTTTGCAAACAAGTCATTGGAATGTTTTGTGATTGCATACGGAGAAAGCAGATTTCCCTTTTTATCCTCCACTTTGGGCGAATAATCGGCATCGCCATAAGTAGAAGACGAACTTGCATACACAAAACGAGTGATTCCCTCGTCTTTTGCAGCCGTGAGCATATTCACAAAACCAAGCACGTTGACGTGCGTGCTGGTTACCGGGTCGGCAATAGAACGAGGCACGGAACCAAGAGCAGCTTCGTGATATACCAGATTCTTGCCTTTTACGGCATTCCTACAGGTCTCCAAATCACGAATATCGCCCTCTATCAAAGAAAAACACGGATTACTGAAGAAACGCTCTATATTTTCTCTATGTCCCGTCGAGAAATTATCAAGACACGTAACAGTATTGCCTTGATTCAAAAGGGTTTCTACGAGATTGGAGCCTATAAAGCCAGCGCCTCCGGTAACCAATATATTTTTTCCCGTCAACATTATTTTGCGTAATTGATAGCTCTTGTTTCGCGAATTACCGTAATCTTAATTTGTCCAGGATACGTCATTTCCTCTTGAATACGTTTTGCAATATTCATTGACAATACTTCTGCCTCGGAATCGCTTACTTTTTCAGCACCCACAATCACACGAAGTTCACGACCTGCCTGAATTGCGTATGTTTTCAATACGCCCGGATATGAAAGAGCGATATTTTCAAGGTCTTTCAAACGTTTGATATACGATTCTACAATTTCACGACGAGCGCCGGGACGAGCACCCGAGATAGCGTCACACACTTGAACGATAGGAGCTATCAACGACTCCATCTCTATTTCCTCGTGGTGAGCACCGATGGCATTGCAAATTTCTGGACGTTCCTTACATCTTTCAGCCAAGTTCATACCCGACAATGCGTGTGGCATTTCGTCATCTTCTTCAATCACCTTACCAATATCGTGTAGCAAACCAGCACGTTTTGCCGCTTTCGCGTTCAAGCCAAGTTCCGCAGCCATTATACCACACAATTTTGCCGTTTCCTTTGAGTGCTGTAACAAATTTTGACCATAAGAAGAACGATATTTCATTCTACCAATATGGCGAATCAAATCGGAGTGCAAGCCGTGAATACCAAGGTCAATGGCAACACGTTTACCTGTCTCAATGATTTCTTCCTCAACTTGTTTTCTCGTCTTTTCCACAACCTCCTCAATTCTTGCAGGGTGGATACGACCATCGGTTACCAATTGGTGAAGCGACAAACGAGCTATTTCACGGCGAACAGGGTCAAAACCCGAAAGAATAATTGCATCTGGAGTGTCGTCCACAATAATTTCAACACCCGTAGCAGCTTCCAAGGCACGGATATTACGACCTTCACGGCCAATAATTCTACCCTTCACCTCATCGCTTTCAATGTTGAACACCGAAACCGAATTTTCTGCGACATGTTCTGTAGCTGTACGTTGAATAGTTTGAATAACGATTTTCTTTGCTTCCTTGTTAGCCGTCATCTTGGCTTCATCCATAATCTCGTTGATGAGCGACATTGCCTCAGTTTTTGCTTCCGCCTTCAACGAATCCACAAGTTGCTCCTTGGCCTCGTTTGCCGAAAGCCCAGAGATAGTTTCAAGCTGTTCAACTTGTTGACGGTGAATTTTCTCCAAATCCTCTGCCTTACGTTGATTGATTTGGATTTGATTTGCAAGGATTTCCTTTTGGTTATTCAATTCTTGCTGTTTGTGTTGGATTTCATCGAATTTCGATTGAAGCGATGCCTCTTTTTGTTTAATGCGGTTTTCAGCTTGCGCAACTTTGTTGTTTCGTTCATTGATTGTTTTCTCGTTTTCCGATTTCATTTGCAGAAATTTCTCTTTCGCTTGCAGCAAACGTTCTTTTGTGTTTGCCTCGGCTTCTTTTTCCGCATTGGCAAGAATGGCTTGTGTTTTAGACTTTAGAAATATTTTTTGTATTACAAACGCGAGAGCTACTCCCAGCAGGAATGTAATGGACGCTGTGATAATTAAAGTAATCATAATTCAAATATATATAAATAAAAAACTCATATTGTTTCTAATCCAGAAAACCCCAAAATCAACAGGGTTAGAGGGTATGCCGAGTCTGATTTCCACTGTCCGAAAGGACTCCCGAAGGAGTGAGGCCTATCATCGGCGGCAGTAACTGATCTCTTTTTGTGCGAAATAAATGTCGAGTTTTCCGCGAATGAAAGAAACAATACGAGTAGTCTGAATTATTCTTTTCCTTTTATTGATTTATTTTAATAAATTCATCTAATTCTTCACAAAGTTTTTCTAGTTCATCACCAACTTCATTTTTACCAAAACGAGGTTCATTATCTAGATTTTTACTTGCGAATTGCAAAGCTACCATTGCCAACAGATCCTGCGCTTCGGCCTTTGGAGAAGCTTGACGGACTTTTGCAGCCCATTCGTTTGTCCTTTTTGCTGCCTCACGGATTTTCTCTTCATCTTCAACTGCGATAGATAAAGAATAAACCCTCTCGAGGATCGATAGCCTTATGGGTAATTTGTCGCTCATTTATTTAATAATGCAATACAAGAATCAATCTCCCGTACAATTCCTTCAATATATTTTCGAGCCGATTTATCACCAGTGCTCGACGAATCAGATACAGCCTTTGCTAATTGTAACGTATTAACTTTTTGCTCTAACTCACTTATTGAATTTTGTTGTTTATTTATCGTTTGTTTTAATTCTTCGTTATCTTTTTTTAATTGTTCGTTTTGCGATTTCTGCACAGAGTACATTGACATAAGAATCGCCATTTTTGATTTTAGCTCTTCAATCGTTTTATTTACGTCTTGTGCCATTTTTCTCTATACTTAAATCTCTACAAAGATAAGAAAGACTTATCAAAACACCTACAATTTTTTAATTTTTCCTTTAACATTTTACAACCTATTGATTTCTAACCTATTAGAAACTATAGTTAAATCCTACTCCCAAGATTTCCTTAAATTGAACTTTCGGACCACGTTCTATCGTGTTTCCTGCATTGTCAATTTCTATCGTCTTCGTATCATCGTCATACAACAAATGTGTGTTGAAGCTGATAGTAAAATATTTCAAGAGTTTCCATGTAATCAATGTTTCCCAATCAACATCGATGTTTTGTGGATTTTCCAAATAGTTTGAGAACAAGTTCAACTTGGTAGTCACACCCAAATTTTTCATCCATTCAGTTTCCCACTCCGTGCGAGTGTATTGAAGACGAACATAACCACCAAATTCAGTACGCAACGTTTGTCCGTTAGTCAACTTTTGATATTTGTTACCACTTGCATCAAGTGAATCGGCATCACCTGCTGCATTTTGCAAATACGTTGCCGGATCAACGCCAAAAGAACCTGCATCAGCCAAATCTTGGTCTGTCACGAAAATCAAACGAGCCGTAATTGGCGAGATGTATGCGCTGAAATAATTATTTGGTTTGTAGTCAAGTCCGATACCACCAGTCAAATAGCCAGGTGCCATTGCTTTTGAAATGATTGTTGACTGATAACCTAACGAATCGTCAAATGCATAAGTCTTACCATCGGTCATCTGCGTCTTGAAGTCTATCAATGCTGCATAATACCAGTTCTTAAATGCCAAACGACCATATTTTGACACTAATTCAACCTTGTCATCGGTTTTCGTAAATGGTCTGTCCCAATCTTTACCTTTGGAATCGGTAAAATACTTGCCACCTTGGCGCATAATTCCATAGCCAAAATCCAATGAGTTGTCCCATGCATTTTTGCCTTTCTTATAATTTGCAAAAAGACTCACAACACCGTTGAATGCAACAGAGTTTTCACCACCGGCAGCCCAGTTGTACAATTTTGTGTTTGTAAATTGAAGGTTTGTCATACCTCCGCGTTTCCATCCTTCCGTCGTATCTGCACCGACATTGTTTGTACGCAAAGCTTTCTCATTATCAGTAACTTGCGCAAACGTAAGAAAGCTTAAACTGGAAATAATTACTGTTAAAATTATCTTTTTCATATCTATTTTACGTTTATTAATTCGATACACAAAAATAGAAAAATTTTAGAAGACGCAATGAATTACGTCAATTTCTCTCGCTGAACCAGAATAGTTTTTTTTGAGTGCCTGCATTTTCGAAAATTAGAAAAATCAAAATGTTCGTACAGCACAATATCCTTGGTTTTCTGTTTGTCGTAGCAGATAACGCCATTAAAAAATTCCACACCTGAGTGTTCTACATATGGGTTTTGAGATTCTTCAAGAGCAATGACAGAATTTTGATCATTTAATATCAACACAGCCAATTTATGGAATTGCGAGCCGTCGTAAATATAGTGTGCCGATAGTTTACGCATAGAGCTATTGATTTTTCTTCTCGCCTCGTTCCAACATCACTTTTATTTTGTTTAACGAATCAAGCACATTGTCGTAAATGTCTTTGATTTCACTATTCAAAGTATAATGTTCCAGACTTTTCCTAAAAATGCTGTCATTACATTCATATTTGATAAGCAAGGTTGAATCGTAACATTTCTGGGATAATTTTAGTTCCGATTTCGTGTCCGCATTGTAAGTATAGATGGTCGCATCAGTCAAGTGCATATCTACAAGTACGGCTGTCATAGCTTCTTTTGTTAAAATTCCTTCGTCAGTAACTTTTCGTTTTTTAGAAGAGCAAGAAAACAACAGCAACAACGTGAGCAATACAATATAGAGTTTTAATTTCATTTCTTTTCCCTTTGTTGAAATTTAATTGCCAAGAAAAATTCGTGAGCGCCTCGTGAACCAGTTTTCAGTTTGGAATACGTCATATCATACGAATATCCAAACGATAATAAATCCCGATAGGTGTATCCAAGAAACAAAACAACGGCATCTTGTGTTCTATAGGACAATCCTGCCCAAATTGCGTCGTGGTATGTTATACGTCCCGACGCTTCAATTTGCCACGGCGCGGCATACACTTTTCGTGCGACGATGGTTGGTTCAAATTTCACATTTTTTAACAATTTGTATCGACCACCAATCATAAAGTTCAAGTGACTTTTGAATCGATTCAATGTATTATCTAAGGCAATCGTATCATTATAGATTTCAATTCTATTGTTGAACAATTGATCAACAGAAGCACCGACGAAATACCTTCTCATATCATAATATACACCAAATGAGGCATCGGGACGAATACTTCTATACAATGATTCGTTCAGGTTCATTTCTTCATCCAAAAACTGAATTTTGGTCATGTCGATTGAATAGCGAATTAGGCCGATATTCAAACCTAACGAAAGTTTCGAGAATGTACCTACACGAATATGATATGCATATGCTCCATACACACCAAATTTATTGAATGCGCCCTGACTATCGTTGTAAATCAGTCCTCCCCACCCCATCGGGTGCGAGCTGAGTTTCCCAGTCAATGAAATCGTTGCCGTAATAGGTGCGTTTTCAATACCAACAAATTGATACCGATTGTTAACCTGAGCCTGAGCATAGTCTTTTAATCCCGCTACAGCTGGATTATACGCAAACTCATTGAACATATACATAGAATACAATGGCGTTTGTTGTGCATACGAAATCGTTGCTACAAGAGAAACCAATATGTAAAGTATAAATCTTTTCACTATCGTATAATTGAAACCGCTCCCGTTTTTGTAGGAGTATGATTTACATCGTTATATTCTATTACATAATAATACGTACCCATAGGTAATTCATTTCCCGTAATTGACGTGCCATTCCAAGGATGCGTCGCATATTCAATCTTGTTCTCATACACAAGCACTCCCCAGCGGTTGAAAACGGTTACCTTTGCTTGCGGACAATTGTTCAGATACGGAATCACCCAGTTGTCATTTACCCCGTCGCCATTTGGAGTAAATCCAGAAGGAACAAAGTTACTTGACATGACCTCGACAAATATTTGCGTACGTTCCTTGCAACCATGTACTGTCGTCGCAACCGCATACAAATAATTCGATTCTTCGAGTCGCATTAGCAAACCTGTACGGCCAGAACGAGCATAAGTCTTTTCATTTGTCGTAGTATCCGACAATGTTCCTTTTTCCATTTTATTTGGTTTGAATGAACGCCATAAAATAGAGACAACGCCATTCTCTTCCGTTTTATCAACAAACCAAGGTTCATCGACAGGCAAGAACAAATAACGCATTCCTTGTACTCCCGATACAGAATCCGTCCCAATATATACACCTACCGTGTCAAACATTTGAATGGCAAAATTGACAGAATCATAATGATAAACAGTGTAATTTACTGGTTTTGAACTACACCCGTCCATAGTATACGAGAATTGTACTTGAGTACTATCAGCATAATACGTCGTAAGCGGCGTTACCCATGTAGAAGCTTCATCAGGAGTGGAAATAGTAGACGAACAATTGTTTTCGACAGCCGACCACACATACGCCACGGAATTATCGGAAGGAACATAATCGTAGCTGTAGGTGGTTTGTAATGTAGCCGATACATTCAAAGAATCGCCCAAGCATATTTGTTTTCGTTCCAATGTGTTATCATCCGTAGCAAAGATTTCTGCATTCAATTGTACATAGGAATCTATTTTATCCGTTGTGAATGTTTTTGAACAGCCATTGGCCCCTATCACCGTAACCTCATAATCACCAACGTTTAAGTTCGTGGCGATAGGTCCTGTTTGTTTCTTGCTATCATTCCATTCAAATGTATAATCTGCTAAGTCTGCTATACTTCGCATAGATTCCTCATAACTTCCTTTTGAAACAATCAATTTTGTAACTTCAATGCTTCCGTCGGTTATACCGTTTTGAATTTCCGTATCTGTATAATAGTTGCAATGAGTGTGATGCGATTCCGCCACGATAGATTCCGGGACAAGAGGATTGGTATATAATTTCTTTTCTATATAACAATCTTCTGGATTCTCAGAATACGTTATTGTACAAACGTATGTTCCCGCGGGCAAGTTTGTTAACACCTGTATCTCGTCAGGATCGTAAGCAGTCCATGTCTTATCTTCTGATATTGTCCCCCATTTATAACGATACGACACATCTTCCCAACCGCCTGAGATACTATTGATAGTGATTTTTCCTGTTTCTGCATTATCGCCACATTCTGTAACATCAACCGTGAAATCGGCCATCAATTCGCTTGGTTCCGTCATTTCATACGAAAATACGGCACTTTCACATCCAAATTTATCAGTGATTTTAACCTTATAGACCCCTTTTTTACATTCTAAATCCGATTGTGACGAAGATTGTAATAATGTATTGTCTGCATCATACCAACTATATGTATATGATGGCCAACCACCCGTTGCAATTGCCGATAACGTTCCTGTACCGCCCTTGCACTCAATACGAGGGGTTTCGTCAAAATCAACGTGTAACTCATCGGGGTCAGAAACTACGATATCGTCAGAAGTGATTTTACATCCTTTCTCATCGGTTATAGAAACAGAGTACGTTCCACTTGAAATTCCCTTAAGCGTATTTGACGTAGCTTCAGGATGATTTGCCCATTCATAAGTAAATGTTCCGTATCCGTTATTTGTAATAACCTCCAATGCCGCAGTACTGCTACCAATACATTGTATGTCGGCCGTTTGTATGACTTCTTGTATTGAAAAGTTTGTGACATCCGTAATCTGTGTCGTTGTTGTCACAGTACAACCTACATTGTCAGTAACAGTAATAGAGATATCGGTTTCCGAAGGAACCACAGAGCAAACTGCCTCCATTCCGATATTGGTATTTGAAACAGTGTTTTTCCATTCATACGAAACTGGTGTTGCAGGATTTCCTATAATCTCAACAGAAACTTTTCCATTTGGTAAGTGACAATACGAAGGCATCTCCTCTGAAACCACCAACACGATTTCGCTTGGCTCATTCACCGAAAAATCTACGGATTCGGCACAATCAGTATGATTGCCATCGTAAACTGCCACATAATAATCTCCTTTAGCAAGTCCTGTGGCTGTTTGTTCCGAACCTACCAATTCATCAGAATCTTTCTTATACCACTTGTAATAAATGTCTCCCTTGGTATTTTCAGCTGTTGCAGATGCCGAACCATTTGCCTTGTTATAGCAATTTGCGTCGGTTACCGTAACTTGAGGATTCAAGTGTTTTTGTACCATCTCGAACGAAGTTGTATAAACACACCCATCTTTATCGGTTGCTTCAACGCTATGCGTTCCGTCTGTCAAGCCAGTCGCAGTTTGTGTTGTATTTCCATTATCCCACAAATAGGTGTAATTTGCGGTATTTTCATTCGAAATCACGATTTTGTAAGAATCTCCTTCACACGTTGATTCTTGATATTGAAATTCCGACGTTACGTCTAATTCATTACTCAATGTAATTGTAGTATCGAACTCGCATGTTCCATCGCTTAAATGTAATACATACGCGCCCGCGGGGTAACCAGATAGGACATTAACTGTTGATGGGAGTTCCGTACCATTGTTTTTCCATGTGTAGAAATAGTCACCATTGAGAGAACCTACGGCTGTAACCGTAATTTTTCCGGAAGGTTCGAGTTCACCACAAATAGGAGACTTGATATTTGTCGTGTTTACCATCAACCTATCTTCGCGTCCCGTCACGTTAAAATTTGTAGTTGCCGGACAATGATTTGCATCTTCAACATACATTTGTTGACCATTTCCCATGCACAAGGCATTTGCCGTCTCGCCAGTTTCGCCAGAAGGCCATTGAATCGTATATGGCGCCGTACCTCCCTTTACTACTGCTTTTGCTGAAGCATCGCAATGGTCTGCGCAAGTTATTTGTGTTTGGTTCGTAACAGATATCTGCAATTCCTCGGGTTCTGTTATGGTAAATGTTTTTTTCACGCCATTACAACCTTTTGAATCTGATACAGTTACCGTATATGTTCCCGCTGACAAGTTTTGATTTGTATATTGTGCTGACGGATTATTATTCCATGTAATAGTATACGGAGGAACTCCACCTTTCACATCAATTTGTATGTAACCATCAGAAGATCCATTACAAGATGCGTTCTTTTGTCCTTTTTCCTCTATTCTCAAAACATCGTCTTCGACAAATTCAATTGATTTGGTGTCCTCACAACCATCGGCGTCTTCTACCGTAACGCTATATATACCAGCAGAAAGGTTAGAAACAGTTTCACCTGTTAATCCATTAGACCAAGAGAACTGATAAG
>JAEEQV010000060.1:0-10145 GCA_016285445.1 Bacteroidales bacterium | reverse complement strand
ACGTTCGACGATGCATTGTTGTCGGCGTTGTATTCTGTAGGATTCCACAAACCAGAAAAAGGTGTGTTGGTTTCGTCGGGCGACGTGAAAGGCAAGGTTGATTTGTTGGATTCTTGTAAATTGTTGCAGGAAAAGGGCTTGAAAATCTATGCAACGGCAGGAACACAGAAATTCTTGGCTGAAAACGGCGTTACGGCTACCGAAGTAAACTGGCCAGACGAAACTCATGCAAAAGAAGATATTACTGAATTGATGCAAGAACATAAGATTGATTTGGTAATCAACATTCCAAAGAACCAAACTCGTCGCGAGTTGACCAACGGATACAAAATCCGTCGTGCGGCAATCGATCACAACATTCCGTTGTTGACCAATGCCCGTCTTGCAAGTGCGTTCCTACACGCCGCTTGCTCAAAAGACATGAGCGATATCGCAATCAAGAGTTGGCAGGAATACAATATAAATTAAGAATAAATAGAATAGGAATCTCTTTCAAAAGCTTATCAATATGGAAGAAACAGTAATCAAACTAGCGATTCAGAAAAGTGGTCGTTTAAGTGAAAAAACAATAGAATTACTTAAAAACTGCGGTATAAAATTCATTTCAAATTCAAGTCGCCTGAAAACGCAGGCATTCAATTTCCCAATGGAAATTCTTTTCCTTCGCGACGACGACATTCCTGGTTACGTAGCCGACGGTGTTGCCGATTTCGGTATTTTGGGAATGAATGAAATTGACGAGCAGAACGAAGACGTGAACATCATCAAAAAACTTGGTTTTTCAGGGTGCCGTTTATCAATTGCCGTTCCTAACGCATTTGATTACAAAGACATACATTCTTTGGAAGGGAAACGTATTGCAACGTCATATCCTCGCATTTTGCAACAATATCTTACGGCAAACAATGTAAAAGCAGAAATTCACGAAATTAGCGGTTCGGTAGAAATTGCTCCAACCATCGGCTTGACCGACGCTATCTGCGACATTGTAAGCACTGGCGGAACATTGCTCAGCAACGGTTTGAAGGAAGTTGAGACTATCTACAAGTCGGAAGCGGCATTGATTGGTAACAAGCATCTTTCTGCCGAAAAAGAGGCCATTCTTGCAAAATGGATGCTTCGCATTGAAGCAGTGAAAGCAGCTTCGAGCAACAAATATATCTTGATGAATGTTCCTAATTCAGCCATAGAAAAAGTGACTGCATTGCTTCCAGGAATGAAAAGTCCTACAATTATGCCTTTGAAAGAAGAAGGTTGGAGTTCTGTTCATTCGGTAATCAACGAGGACGATTTCTGGGACATTATTGAAAAAGTCCGTGAAGCCGGAGCAGAAGGTATCTTAGTGTGTCCAATTGAGCAAATGATACGATAATGAGTGTAGTAACAATTTGGTTGTTGTGTGGCGTTGCAGGATTAGCATTGGAACTGATTCTGCCAGGACTCATCGTGCTGTTTTTCGGGTGCGGTGCTCTTCTTACGGGAATTGCCGCATGGATTTTCCCTTCGTTGCCGATTGAAGGTCAACTGATTATTTTTGTCGTAAGTTCGGTAGTGTTGCTGCTGGTTTTCAGAAAAATGCTTCGAAACCATTTCTTCAACAAGTCAAAGGAAAGTGGTGACGAACTTGCTGACGAATACATTGGTAAAATAGCCGTTGCAACCAGCGATTTCGTATCAGGCCGAGGCGAAGTTGAATTCAAGGGCTCAAAGTGGGAAGCAAATTCACCCGACGAAATCCACATAGGTGACCAGGTTGTGATTACCAGTCGCGAAAGCATTAAATTGACGGTGAATAAACAATAAAATTGTAGAGACGTGCCATGGCGCGTCTCTACCTTTATTTCTTTTTCGGAACGACAGTACCCGTAAATACCAATGTTTGTTCCGTTGGTTTTGCGTTAGACGTTACAATAGCCGTCTTGGAGAATTTTCCACCCGTAGCAGCATCAAACGTCACTTGAATTTCTCCTTTTTGGCCAGGCATAATGGGTACCTTCGGCCAGATTGCATCAGTACAGTTGCATGCAGGTTCAACTTTTGATATAATTAATGGTGCATTTCCTGTATTGGTAAACGTAAAAACTACGTCAACAGGAATACCTTGGGGTATATCACCAAAATTATAGGAATCTTTATCCCACGTAATGGCAGGAGATTTCAAATCACTAACACTCAATTGTTTCTTTTCATCGGGGTCGCCCCATTGTGCAAAGGTTACAAATGGTAGAACTGTCGCACACAACAACGCTAAAATAATTCGTTTCATAGTTTCTATTTTTTTATATTAGACAAAGAACGTAATAAAAATGTTACATTCAAAACACTTTTTTCATAAACAAATACCTTGCCAAAAATTGTATAAATAAGTTGAGGTCTTGAAATTTATCAATTTCCCCGTCTTACTCTTTTTTGCGAAGGGAGATTAACTAAAAGTGTTCTACTTTTTTAGTTTCTTCGGTAGCTTTTTATATACCTCGTTGTATGCGTGGTCAACAAGTGATCGGATTAATGTATCGTCGGCATCTTGATTAAACCAGACTTGATTCCAGTATTTTTTGTTCCAATGAAATGCCCCTTCAATGCTATTATATTGTTCGCGAAGTTCAATGGCTTTCTCAGAATCGCACTTCATAGTTGCGAGGTCAGGATTGTCCATTGCGACGCAAGCGAAAATCTTACCTTGCAGACGAAAGACTAATACATTTTCGTCAAATGGCATATCTTCGGTCACGTTTTGTAACGATAGGCAGTATTCCCGAAATTCTTCAATGTTCATAATGCTTTTTTTTACAAAATAAAACAATTCTTTTTTATTTGATTTCTTGTTCGTTCAATATTTTGGCACAATATATGCTTAACAAAATCAAAATAAAAAACTTATGTCTAACTAAAACTACAAGAACATGAGACGAAAATTTACTAAATTTTTGCTGATAGGCACTGCTATAGCAATGTTTACAGCGTGTAGCAAGAATGAGGACGTAACCAAAAAAGAGTCCTCGAGTAATCAAACTGAAGAACAGAAACAGAATGGTAGTCAGCAGGATGATTATCCTTTGCCAGCCATTATTCAAAACGGTGTCATTAAAGCGGCGTTTTCTATTTCTGATACTTCGAAAGCGTATTTTAGCCAAGGTAATCTGCAATACCAGGCAAGTACGAATACGTGGCGTTTTGCTCCCAAGCAATATGAACGGGCTGGTTATGCCAACAAAAAAATCTCTCCGACCTACGATGGCTGGATAGATCTATTTGGTTGGGGAACAAGTGGTTGGCCGACAAATGGTTTCGAAAACCCCAATAGGGCATATCACCCATACGACACGAGTAGAAAATGGTCTAATTATGACCTTGGATGTAAGGGAGGATTGAGTGGCATGACAGGTGATTACGCCAATGGCGACTGGGGCGTGTACAATGCGATTTCAAATGGTGGTAACCAGCCGGGAATGTGGCGTACTCCCTCGAAAAACGAATGGATGTATTTGATAAACTCACGTCCCGATGCGGCAAACAAGTATGGTTATGCAACAATCAATCTCGGTAACGAAGAACGTACGGGTCTTGTCTTACTCCCCGATGAATGGGAACAACCTAATGGCGTTACGTTTAAAAGTGGTGAAAACAGCGATGATGTGACCACTCTGCTAAATAATTATTCCCTTGATGAATGGAGAAAGCTGGAAGCAAATGGAGCGGTATTCCTGCCTTTTGCCGGCTTACGTAGCAAATTAAATGTTGACCTCGATTCACCCGGAAAAAGAGGTCTTTATTGGTCTTCGTCAATTTACGATTCCAGCAAAGGATATTTACTAAGATTCGATTTGAATTGTGTAAATCCCAAAGAGTCAAACTACTTTTATCGTTACCAAGGTCTGGCAGTACGCTTGATTCAAGATGTGAAATAATTGCAAAAACACCATTGTTGAGGAGCGGAAGCAATTTCGCTCCTTTTTTTTGTACGTTGTTGAAAATCAGTAGAATAAGTTTTTGTGTACGATTTTCAATTTTATGCGTACCTTTGGCTGTCTAAAAAATGCTATGGGAATAATATCAAAATTAGTGGGTCAGACGGCAATTTATGGGCTAAGCACCATAATCGGTCGTTTCCTTAACTTTATGCTTGTGCCGCTTTACACGCGGTGTTTTTCGCAGTCGGAGTATGGCGTGGTGACGGAACTCTATAGTTATACGGTGTTCCTTATGATTTTCCTCACGTATGGTATGGAAACAGGATTTTTCCGGTTTGTGCAGAACAAGGAAGACCAGCCAAAGGTTTTTTCAACCATTATGACGAGTCTGTTTTCGTCGTCGGCAATATTTGTGGGACTTGTGTATTTGTTCCTCTCTCCCATTTCATCAGTACTTGGTTACGAGCAACATCAGAATTTTATTCTGATAATGGCAATCATCATTGGCATTGACGCGTTCACCAGCGTGCCGTTTGCCAAACTGCGACACGAAAACAAGGCGCTGAAATTTGCTGCTATAAAACTTACTAACATAGCCATAAATATAGGACTTAACATATTGTTAATCATTGTCTTTCCACAAATGGCGAAAACGAGTACGAACGTGTGGTTTGTTGAACATTTCGCCCAACCCGATGTATTGTGGATATTCATTTCGAACCTTGCAGCAAGCGTTGTAACGCTTCTTATGCTTCTTCCCGACATTATAAAATCACGCAATGGTTTCGATTATGAATTACTTCGCCGCATTCTCGGATACTCGTGGCCGTTGCTCATTTCGGGACTCGCCGGCAGTATCAACGAGGTGTACGACCGTGTTTCGTTGCGATACTTTCTCACCGTTCCCGAAGGACAGGACGCGTCGCAATATATTCTTTCGCAAGTCGGCATTTACGGTGCAAATTATAAATTGGCAATGATTATTTCCATTTTCAACCAGGCTTTTCGTTTCGCCGCCGAGCCATTCTTCTTCTCACGCATGAAAGAAAAGGACTCACGACAGATTTACGCCAAAATAATGAACTATTTTACCATTTTCACGCTGTTTTTGTTCCTTACAATCATATTGTATATTGACTTTTTCAAGCATTTCATCGGCACGAATTTCCACGACGGACTTTCCATTATTCCTGTGCTTTTGATGGCGAACATTTTCCTTGGCATCGTATTTAATCTTTCGATTTGGTACAAGGTTACGAACCAGACGAAATTCGGCATAGGAATCACAGGATTTGGAGCCGTTATTACATTGGCAATCAATATGATATTTGTACCGATTTATGGATACGTTGCTTGTGCGTGGGCAACATTGGCGTGCTATGTGCTTATGGCTGTGCTGTCGTACAATCTTTGTCAAAAACACTACGGAATCCCGTATAAATTGGGAGCGTTGGCATATTATTTCATTCTTGCGGGCATATTCTTCGTAGCCGACAAATTCATTATAATTGACAACGTAATTCTTTCATACACGGTAAAAACAGTCTTTTTACTTTTGTTTGCAGGATTGACGGTGGGAAATGAGGTTCGACTCGCGAAATCTAATAGGGAATAAGAAGATCGTCATTTCTTTTTTATGAACTTTTTTTGTAAAAACTATCTTGTTTTGTGAATCATACCAACAGATTTTCCAATCAAAAACGTATATTTGTAAAGTTCAAATTTTACGTTTATGAAAAAATTTCTTCTTCCTACAATTTTACTTTGCGGATTATGTGTGTCGTGTTCGCAAATCGAGAACAATAACGAACAAATTGCAACCGACACAACGTGGAAACAGCTGACGCTTCGCGAGAAAATCGGTCAGACGATGATGGTCACGTCCGATATGTATATGCACAAACAGATTGGCAACGGCACGCTCGACACGTTTTTCCTGAAATATCCAGTGGGCGGTTTGTTTATGGCTCAATGGCATTTCACCTATCAAAAACCCGACACGTTGTTGTTCGAAACGTTCATTCCTCGTATCATAAAAGAATACAACGCCGCTTCAAAGTTGCCACTATTCATCAGTGAAGATTTTGAGCGTGGAGCAGGATATAACTACAACACTGCCACCAAGTTACCTGTTGAAATGGCGATTGGTGCGGCAAATGACACGTCGTTGGCGTACGCACACGGAAAAATTCTTGGCGTTGAAGCCCGCGAAATGGGTTTCAACTGGGTTCTTGCTCCTGTGAGCGATTTGAATATCAATCCGTTACATCCGCTTGTGATTGAACGCTCCGTTTCCGACGACGCCGAACGTGCTATTCCGTTGTTACATAGCCAAATGAAAGGTTTGCAAGACCAAGGTGTCATAACCACGGTGAAACATTTCCCTGGCGACGGTGCCACCATCTGCGACCAACATTTGGTGACTTCGGCAAACAATATGTCGTGGGTAGAATGGAGAAAGACCTATGGTAAAGTGTTCCAAACATTTATCAAAGAAAATACTCCGTCGATTATGGTAGGTCACCTTCGTTTCCCTGCATACCAAAAAGTTGACACGCTGAATGGCGATTTTCTCCCAGCAACGTTATCTAAAGAATTGATGCAGAAATTGTTGAAGCAAGAAATGGGCTACAAGGGCGTGGTGATTTCCGACGCATTGAATATGGGTGGCGGTTACGGATTCTACGAATCGGAATTGGAGACTGCCGTTCAATGTTTTGTGGCTGGTGCCGACATTGTGCTGTGGCCACCGCTTGGTTATATGGACACCATTGAAGCTCGCATCAATCGTGGCGAAATTCCTATGGAACGTCTCGACGACGCCGTAGAACGTGTGTGGGCATTGCGTGAACGCTATAATTTGATTGACAAGGAAAATCGTATGCCGATTGCCCAGCCAAAACCCGAAGGTTTTGATGAGTACACAAACAACAAACTCACCGAATTGGCTGAAAAAGCAGTGACGATTGTACAAAATAAAGGAGGTCAAATTCCTCTTGACACAAATACGACAAAGAAAATCTTGTTGGCGAACATCAGTCACAACGACTATTGTGCCGTGTTTGAACCGATGAAACAAGAGTTGGAAAAACGTGGTTTCCAAGTTGACGTGAAACACAATCTTCACAAGGACGAATGGGAATGGCAGTGGCATCGTATTTTGGAATACGACAAAGTAATTGTTTGCTTTGAAAACCACTATTTTGCCCCTATCGGCTCGCCATTGTTGAAAGACTACGAAGCATACTGCCTCTGGACAATGGTTAAATTACCGAAAGAAAAAGTTATCGGCGTTTCGTTCAGCAATCCGTACTATAATAAATATTACTTGAACAAGAATTCCCTACTCATCAACGCATACAGCAGCGATCCATTTATGCAGCGCGCTGTGGTAAAAGTCCTTATGGGCGAGATCGAGGCAACAGCCACTTCGCCAGTAAATTTGGATAATGAGTTGATGAAATAATGTAGGATTTCATGAATCAAAATCCCGAACAGATAGCACGCGATAAAATCGACAGTCTGCTTGAGCAAGCGGGTTGGAAGATTCAGCCGAAAAGCAAGATAGACTTCTCGGCAGGAATCGGTGTGGCTGTGCGTGAGTATCAGACTGATGCGGGACCTGCCGACTACGTGCTGTTTGTCAACCGAAAACCAGTGGGCATCATAGAGGCCAAACGCGAGGAGGAAGGTGTGAACCTGACAGTGGTTGCCGAGCAATCGATGCGCTACGCCAACGCAAAACTGAAATACCTGAACAACGAGCCGCTGAACTACGTGTATGAAACAACAGGCACGCTGACCCACTTCACCGACTACAGCGACCCCAAACCGCGCAGTCGCGCTGTCTTTGCGTTCCATAAACCCGAAACAATTGCCGAATGGATTCGCAACGGGCGGAGTTTGAGAAACCGCTTGCAGGATTTTCCCAAGTTGGACACCACGGGTTTGCGTCCAGCGCAGATAAAGGCTGTTGTGAATCTTGAGGAATCTTTCAAAAACAACCGTCCGCGCGCGTTGATTCAGATGGCTACAGGCGCAGGCAAAACCTTCACCGCCATAACCTTCATTTACCGTCTGCTGAAATTCGCCAAAGCAAAACGCATTCTGTTCCTTGTCGATACCCGCAATTTGGGCGAGCAGGCGGAACAGGAGTTTATGAATTTCCGCCCGAACGACGACAACCGCAAATTCACCGAACTGTACAATGTGCAGCGGCTCTCGTCGAGTTATATTGCCAACGACAGCCAGGTGTGCATATCGACCATACAGCGGTTGTATTCCATACTGAAAGGCGAGGAACTTGACGAGAACGCCGAGAACGACAACCCGAACGAATCGACGTGGTTGCAGCAAAAAACCAAAGAACAGCAGGCCGTTCCAGTGGAATATACCGAGAAAGTGCCTATCGAGCAGTTTGATTTTGTGGTGATTGACGAATGTCACCGCAGCATTTACAATCTTTGGAAACAGGTGCTCGACTATTTCGACGCGTTCCTTATCGGCTTGACCGCCACGCCCGACAAGCGCACCTTTGGTTTCTTCAACGAGAATGTGGTGAGCGAATACACCTACGAGCAGTCGGTGGTTGACGGTGTGAACGTGCCGTACGATGTCTATTCCATTGAAACGGAAATATCGAAAAACGGCGGACTCATAAAGGCGGGTTGGCATATCGACTATCGCGACAAGGCCACACGCAAAACCCGTTGGCAGCAGGTTGACGAGGACATTGAATATAAGAAGAACGATTTGGACAAGTCGGTGGTGAATCCGAGCCAGATACGCACCGTCATTCGCCAGTTCCGCAAGGCTCTGATGGAAGAGATTTTCCCGAACCGATACGACGAAAACGGGCAGTACGAGGTGCCCAAAACGCTCATTTTTGCCAAGACCGACAGCCACGCCGACGACATTATAAAGATTGTCCGCGAGGAGTTCGACGAAGGCAACGACTTTTGCAAGAAGGTAACCTACAAGATTGACGAGGACCCCAAGTCGGTGCTCAACCGCTTCCGAAACCAATACTACCCGCGTATTGCCGTAACCGTTGATATGATTGCCACGGGTACCGATGTGAAGCCGCTCGAGGTGCTTCTGTTTATGCGCGATGTGCGCAGCGCCAACTATTTTGAGCAGATGAAAGGGCGTGGCACACGCACCATAAGCGGCGATTCGTTGCAGTTGGTGAGCCGCACGGCGCAGTCAAAAACTCACTTTGTGATTGTTGACGCGGTGGGCGTTACCCAAACGCAGAAAACCGACAGCCGTCCGCTCGAGCGTAAGCCGACAGTGCCTTTGAAAGACCTGTTGGGCGCCGTTACAATGGGCGTTGCCGAAGAAGATTTGTTTACTTCGCTTGCTAACCGCCTGATTCGTCTCAACAAAGAAGTTACCGAAAAAGAGAAGGAACGGATAGAATTCCTGTCGAAAGGCAAGACGTTGGGGCAGATGAGCGCCGAACTGTTGGCGGCCTTCGACCCCGACAAAATCGACGATGAAGCACAAAAGGAGTTGGGCAAAATTCCGCCAACCGAAATCACACCAGCCATTGAGGAGAAAATACGCCAGGCCGCACGAAGCCGTTTGGCCGACATTGCCAGCAGCACCTTCAACGGCGAGTTGAACGAATACATTGTGACCGTGCGCAACCTGCACGACCAGAAGATTGACACCGTAAACCTTGACACTGTGCTGAAAAGCGAGTTCAACAGTTTCACACTCGAAAAGGCGAAAGAGACGGTGCACGATTTCACCGAATATTTGGAGCAGCACAAAGATGAGATAATGGCGCTGAGCATTTTCTACAACCAGCCCTACAACCGCCGCAATCTCACCTTGCAGATGGCACAGGAGTTGCTCGAAAAACTGAAGCAGGACAAGCCGATGTTAGCACCGATGTACGTTTGGGATGCCTATTGCGCTATTGAGAAGGTGAAAGCCAGCCGCCCCGTTACGGAACTCACGGCATTAGTTTCTTTGGTGCGCCACGCCTGCGGCATTGACCAAAGTCTTGAGGCGTTCAACAACACCATTGAGCGAAATTTTAATGCGTGGCTGTTCCGCCAGCACACAGGCAACCGCAACCGCTTCACGCCCGAGCAGATTGAATGGCTGCGAATGATAAAAGACCACATTGTGAGCAGTTACCACCTCGATATTGACGATTTGGACTACACGCCTTTCGACGCCCAAGGCGGACGTGGCAAGATGTATCAACTGTTTGGTGATGAG
>JAEEQV010000059.1:0-10183 GCA_016285445.1 Bacteroidales bacterium | reverse complement strand
GGTTTTTTCCGCCACCGAGCGAAAAGAAAATAGAAGGAAAAAGAGAAGGGCACACGGAGGATGCCTAGGATCTCGCCGGCGATGAAGGACGCGACAAGCTGCGATAATCTGCGTGGAGGCGCAAATGGCCGCTACGACACGCAGGTCTCCGAATGGGACAACCCATAAAGGCGAAAGCCGGCAAACCCGCTGAACTGAAACATCTAAGTAGGCGGAGGAAAAGAAAGAGCAATCGATTCCCCGAGTAGCGGCGAGCGAAACGGGAGGAGCCCAAACCGCGGACGTTGCGGCGTGCGCGGGGTTATAGGACGGAGCCGTCCGTTGCGGTGATGAAGCCGAAGCCGCCTGGAAGGGCGCGGCGGAGAGGGTGAGACCCCCGTAGGCGCAAGTCTTCGCAACGGTATCCGAATCCTGAGTAGGGCGGGACACGAGGAATCCTGTCTGAATTATCCGCGACCACGCGGAAAGGCTAAATACGAGCGAGATACCGATAGCGATGAGTACCGTGAGGGAAAGGTGAAAAGCACCCCGAGCAGGGGGATGAAAGAGAGCCTGAAACCGTGTGCCTACAATCGGTCGGAGCCCCTAAGGGGGTGACGGCGTGCCTTTTGCATAATGAGCCTACGAGTTGCTCCTGCACGGCGAGGTTAAGTACCTGGAGGTACGGAGCCGAAGCGAAAGCGAGTCTTAAAAGGGCGAGTGAAGTCGTGCGGGGCAGACGCGAAACCTTGTGATCTACCCATGGCCAGGCTGAAGTTGCGGTGAAGCGCGATGGAGGGCCGAACCGGTAAGCGTTGAAAAGCTTACGGATGAGCTGTGGGTAGGGGTGAAAGGCCAATCAAACTGGGAGATAGCTCGTACTCCCCGAAATGCATTTAGGTGCAGCCTCGGGCGAAGTCTGGCGGAGGTAGAGCTACCGATAGGACTAGGGGGAGTCGAATCCTGCCGAATCCTGACGAACTCCGAATGCCGTCAGAGTGTACCGGGAGTGAGGCGGCGGGTGCTAAGGTCCGTCGCCGAGAGGGGAACAACCCAGACCGTCGGCTAAAGGCCCCCAAGAGCATGCTAAGTTAGAAAAACGCGGTGGGGCTGCAGAGACAGCTAGGATGTTGGCTTGGAAGCAGCCATTCATTTAAAGAGTGCGTAACAGCTCACTAGTCGAGCGGCCCTGCGTGGATAATGCGCGGGTATGAAGCATGCCGCCGAAGCCACGGATATGCGAATATGGTAGGGGAGCATTCCTAACGCTGTGAAGATGTATTGTGAGATATATTGGAGAGTTAGGAAACGCAAATGTAGGCATAAGTAACGATAATGGAGGCGAGAAACCTCCACGCCGGAAGGCCAAGGGTTCCGGGGCTATGTTAATCAGCTCCGGGTTAGCCGGGACCTAAGGGTCACCCGAATGGGGAACCCGATGGAGATGGTGTTAATAGTCATCAGCATGCACACGATGGAAGTGACGCATCTGCGAGACGTGCGCGGACCGACGGAATGGTCCGCAGAGCCTAGCCTTCGGGCGAAGCGAGCACGGTAAGTGGGTGCCGGGAAAAGCGAGTGTGCGTCCCGTACCGCAAACCGACACAGGTGGCCGGGTAGAGAATACCGAGGCGCTCGGGAGATTCACGGTCAAGGAACTAGGCAAAATGACCCCGTAACTTCGGGATAAGGGGACCCCTCCTCCGGGAGGGGCGCAGAAGAGAGGTCCAGGCGACTGTTTAGCAAAAACACAGGGCTATGCGAAATTGAAAGATGAAGTATATGGCCTGACACCTGCCCGGTGCCGGAAGGTTAAGTGGGGACGTCAGCCGCAAGGCGAAGCGTTGAAATGAAGCCCCGGTAAACGGCGGCCGTAACTATAACGGTCCTAAGGTAGCGAAATTCCTTGTCGGGTAAGTTCCGACCTGCACGAATGGTGTAACGATCTGGATACTGTCTCAACCGTGAGCCCGGTGAAATTGTAGTACCGGTGAAGATGCCGGTTACCCGCGACGGGACGGAAAGACCCCGTGAACCTTTACTATAGCTTAGCACTGCTTTTGGTCAAGTGATGTGTAGGATAGGTCGGAGACCGTGATCCGCGCGCGCCAGCGTGCGGTTAGTCGCCGTTGAAATACGACCCTTTGCTTGTCCGGGAGCTAACCCAGAGATGGGGACAATGCTTGGTGGGTAGTTTGACTGGGGTGGTCGCCTCCAAAAGCGTAACGGAGGCTTCCCAAGGTGCCCTCAGCACGGACGGTAACCGTGCGCAGAGTGCAATGGCACAAGGGCGCTTGACTGCGAGGCCGACAAGCCGAGCAGGTAGGAAACTAGGGCATAGTGATCCGGCGGTAGAGAGTGGAATTGCCGTCGCTCAAAGGATAAAAGGTACTCCGGGGATAACAGGCTGATCGCCGCCAAGAGCTCATATCGACGCGGCGGTTTGGCACCTCGATGTCGGCTCGTCACATCCTGGGGCTGGAGAAGGTCCCAAGGGTTCGGCTGTTCGCCGATTAAAGTGGCACGCGAGCTGGGTTCAGAACGTCGTGAGACAGTTCGGTCCCTATCTGTCGTGGGCGCAGGATTTTTGAGCGGAACTGACTCTAGTACGAGAGGACCGAGTCGGACACACCGCTGGTGTACCGGTTGTGCCGCCAGGCGCATCGCCGGGTAACTATGTGTGGGCAGGATAAGCGCTGAAAGCATCTAAGCGCGAAGCCGTCCGCGAGATGAGAGATCCCTAGAGGGCCGTCGAAGACGACGACGTCGATAGGCTGCAGGTGTAAAGGCGGTGACGTCAAAGCCGAGCAGTACTAATTGCCCGAAAGATTTCCTTCCGTGCTGTGTGCAGTCGTTGAAAGTTTGTTTCCCCCCTGAGTCGATGAAAGGCATATAAGACTTGGGTGGCTATAGCTCCGGGGTTCCACCTCTTCCCATACCGAACAGAGAAGTTAAGACCGGAAGCGCCGATGGTACTGGGTCACAACCGGGAGAGTAGGTGCCGCCTCTTTTTTGATGAGAGTCCGCCAGTAAATACTGGCGGACTTTTTTGTTTTGTGGTGGCTAGTGCGGTTGAAAACTTTTGTTTGTCGTTATATACTTTTATATTGATTATTACGGAAAGCAAGAAAATTGCACTTATATTTGTAGAAAAATAAATTACATGGGTAGAAAACTTTTGAAAGTATATGTAATTCGGCCAGTGCGGAATTTTTGCTTGTTTCATTTGGCAAAGTTTATTGCTGGATTTCGTTACATTATTCCTCGTAAAGTTGTTGATGCATGGCACGGATTGTTGGCACGTATCGCTTATCCGTTTATTAAGCCTTTGCAAAAAACGGTTGAAAACAACTTGAAAATTGCCTATGGTGATGCATATTCTACAAAAGAAGCATACAAGTTCGGAAAAAATTTGTTGGTTTTGCTTGTGCATTGTTTGACTGACTACATCTGGCTGTCGCATAAAAAAACAAGAGAGCAATTTTCAAAATATTTCACTTTTGAAGGCGAGGAACATCTAAAAACTGCATACGACCGTGGCAAAGGCGTGATTTGTATGGTTCCGCATACGTGCGCGTGGGAATTTTCGGCAATTATGCCACCCGTAATGGGCTACGAAACGTCGGCGGTGAGCAGTAAACTTCGCAATCCAGGATTGAATAAATTCATTATCAATTTGCGTGAAACTCGCGGAATGAAAAACATTTCACGTGAAAATTCCCGCGGTTTGAAGAATATCTCGGTGAAAGAACGCTGCTACGACAAACTTGTCGCTGCACTGAACAAAGGTGAATGTCTTATAATAATGATAGACCAGGATAGCGTGAATATTAAAGGAGAATTTCTGCAATTCTTCGGTCATCGTGCCTATTCACCTCTTGGCGTTGCTCGCTTGGCTCTCGATACTGAGGCGGCAATCGTTCCTATGTTTACGGTAAGAAATAATGACGGCACCTACACGTTCAAAATCCGTCCAGAAGTGAAAATGGAGCTTACGGGCGACAGAGCTGCCGATATTACTCACAACTCGCAGATACACAACGATGTAATGGAATCTATCGTTCGAGAATATCCCGACCAATGGTTGTGGTTCCATAAACGATGGAAAACAACGCCCGAAAGTTTGGCATTTCACCTTAAAGTGCGTGCCGACGAATGGGAACTTGCCCGTCTTGCCGACCTCAAAAAACAAGAGGAAGAGCAGAAAAAAGAAGAAAAACGGCAACGTCGGCAACAACGAAGACAAAAAATCTGTAACCTATTTCACTGCAAATGAAAAACAACATCTTTATATTGCTTGCCATTCTGATTGGCTGTGTTTCGTGTGATAAGAACCCGTATCATCGTGACGTGTCGGATATTCAGGTAGATTTTCAAACCATTCCGTTTCATACTGAAGTTCAAAAGGTTGGCATGGCTAAGGATGAGGAAGGATTTCGGGTTCTACAAGAAAAATATGGTGATTTTTTCAAAACCTACGTTGCCGATATGGGGCGTTTGACAAAAATTCCTGAGAATCGTACCGAATTGAATATTTTGCACACGTTCATTATCAATAAATGGATTCAGGAACTATATCGTCAGAGTGACAGTGCGTTGCAAGTGAATCAAAAGTCGATAGACGAAAAAATGACTAACGCACTCAAGTATTTCAAATACTATTTCCCTGAAAAAAACATCCCTGAGTTTTATACGTTCATCACTGGTGTAAATTACTCTATGGCAATCGATTCTAACATTATTGCAATTGGTATTGACAAATACCTTGGGGCGAACAATGATTTCTACAATTCAATGACGATAGAGTCGTACATCAAACGGAACATGATTCCCGAAAAAATTCCAGCCGACGCAATGCGTGCTTTGGCGGAAAGTGAGTTTCCCAATGGCTTTGAGGAAGATTATTTGTTGGCTACTATGATTCAGTGTGGTCGCTATCAATATTTTGTAAAGTGTATGTTGCCAGATGAACCCGATACGCTTTTGTGGGGCTTCACACAAAAACAATTGGATTTTTGTGAGAGATCCGAAGGTGAGTTTTGGAAATATCTCATCAGCACCGAAAATATGTTGTTTTCGTTGGATTATATGATGCAAAAACGATTTATCGATGACGGACCGTTCACGATAGTGTTTACCAAAGAATCGCCAGCTCGTGTGGGACAATGGATTGGTTTCAAAATAGTGGAATCGTTTATGAAAAACAATCCCGACGTTTCGCTGTCTGATTTGTTTGCCATAAGATCTTCAAAAGAAATTATGAGCAAAGCCAAATATAATCCGAAATAAATTCACGAGAAATTTGTATATTTGACCAAATTATAAAACGATATGAATAATAATAATTTTTGTGTGATAATGGCGGGTGGTATAGGAAGTCGTTTTTGGCCTCTGAGTACGTCAGCCACACCAAAGCAATTTTTGGATATTTTAGGAGTAGGGAAGACGCTTCTTCAGTTGACGTATGAACGAATGAAGAAAATTTGTCCACCCGAGAATTTTTATATTGTGACGAATGCTCAATATGAAAAAACGGTGCTCCAACAACTTCCAGAATTGTATCCGTATCAGATTTTGAAAGAACCGTTGCGTAAAAATACGGCTCCGTGTATCGCATACGGAAACCACGAGATTCGCAAACGCTCGCAAGACGCGAATATCATAGTGACTCCGTCAGATCATTTGATTCTTAATGAAGAAGAATTTTTGGATACAGTACGGGCAGGATTTGAATTTACGGAAAAAAATGACGTGTTGCTGACAATGGGTATCAAGCCTTCACGTCCAGATACGGGTTATGGTTATATTCAATTGCGTGAGGAGATAACAGAGATCAATTCTCATAAGATTAATAAAGTTAAGACGTTTACCGAAAAACCAGAATTGGAAGTTGCAAAAATGTTCTTGAAAAGTGGCGATTTCTTCTGGAACTCGGGTATATTTATGTGGTCGTTGAAATCGATTGATGAGGCGTTCCAAAAACATTTGCCAAAAGTGTATGAACTTTTCGAGGCTCAATCGGAATTGTTCGTTTTGGATGATATTTATTCGGAATGTCCAAATATCTCTATCGACTACGGAATTATGGAAAAGGCCGACAATGTGTTCGTCTTGCAGTCGAATTTCGGTTGGAGCGACTTGGGAACGTGGGGCGCATTGTACGAAAATGCCGAGAAAGATGAAAAATCAAATGCGGTGATAGGGAAAAATGTGATGACTTACGGTGCAAAAAACTGTATGATTTCCATTCCTGATAAAAAATTGGCTGTGATTGACGGCCTCGACAATTTTATTGTGGTCGATTCACCCGATAGATTGCTTATTTGTAAACGTGAAGACGAGCAAAAGATACGTCAATTTGTTAATGATATAAAATTCAAGAAAGGTGACTCGTATATTTAAATATTGCGCGGCAGTTGTTTGTGCGTTTTTTCTTTCTGCATCGGTACAAACGGCAACCGTAAAGGCACAAAACGCGACATTCGTAGTGAGTGGCATCGCAGTTCCAGATTCTATCTTGTCGGTTGTGGAGTTTTGCACCGACGTGTGGAGCAACTATGTGTATTCCGATGTGCCTATCAACGTGTCGGTTTCGTGGTTGGAACTCCCTTCAAATATAAATGCGTATGCCGAGGCAACCAATTATTTCCTCATTGATGGCATTTTGTATCAAGTTGCATTGGCAGAAAAGATTCAAAACAAAAACTTGAATGGTACTGCTGCCGATATTGAAGTTACTATAAATAAGACATTGAATTGGTCGGTAAATACAGACGAAAATCCTGATCTTGGAGACAATAAATTTGATTTGGCGACGACGATTTTGCACGAATTGGCTCACGGACTCGGACTGAGTGGCGATATTCAGGAAACGACTGGCGACAAAATCGATTCTCCCGTAATTTATGACTTCTTTGTGTGTGATTCCACAATGAAAAAGATTCTCACGAAGGATGGCGATTCTTATCGTTTGAACACCAATGTTTTACGGTCTGATAGCTTGTTTTGGGATGGTCAGTATGCCAAGGCGTTTTGTGGTGAATATCTTGAATTGTACGCTCCAAAGACGTTTAACAGTGGTTCTACGGTTTACCATCTTGACGAAAAGGCATATCCCAAAGGTTCTGGTTTTGAACTTATGACGCCTATGCTCACTCGTACCGAGATTTTTAGAAAACCAGATATGGCAACTGTTGCTATGCTTGCCGATATTGGGTGGAATGATTATTTTCTACAACATTCAGTTCCACAAAATAGTTCTGATCTGGCATCAAAAATGACAATATCATTTTCGTTGAGTGACAAATTGTTACAAACCGAAAATCAAAAAATCATCTATTCGTTCGATGGCGGAAGACATATTGATTCTGTGTCTGCCATATACGACAATGAAACCAACTTGTTTGTGGCAGAAATTCCTGCCATGCAGTTTGAACACACTGTTTCGTACAAAATTCGCTTTATTACGAGCAATAATGATACGGTATTCTTCCCAAATCAATATGTCAATGAATATCTATCGGTGTTTGTGGGTGACGATGTGGAATCGCCTATCATAGAGCATGATCCGTTGAAAACAGTAAAGGCAACCGTTCGCAATACAACAGCCGATATTGTTTTTACCGCTGATATTTCCGACAATTTTGAGATTGATTCGGCGTATGTCAAATACTATTTCTCAACGAATCCTAACGAGACGAAAACGCTCAAATTCGCTAATTTGGTTGATTGTCGTGTCGTTTTGTCTTTCCCTTCGGATGCAAACTATTCGGAAGGAGATTACTTGTATTACATAATTGGTGCGGTTGACAAGGCGGGAAATGCGATATATTCAAATGATAGCGTGTATTATCAGGTGCCATTTGAATATCCGTTGGAACCAGTTCGTTATCTTATCACTGATTTTGACGATGCTGAGATGGATAATTATTTCAGATTGGATAAATTCACAATTTCAAAAGAAAACGGATTTGAAAATAAAGCGTTACATACGGCTCATCCATACGAATATAGTGGCTCTGCATCCAAATACATCCAATATACGGCAACAATCAAGCAACCGATTGTTATAGCATCGAATCCAGCGACAATGACGTTTGATGAGGTTGTGCTGGTTGAACCAGGTAAGGCGGGTATTCAATATGGTACTTTTGGTTTTTGGGATTATGTGGTTGTTGAAGGTTCAAAAGACGAGGAGAATTGGTATCCGTTAGGGAAGAAGGGTTGGGATAGTCAATTGTGGGACGATTGGAAACAACTCTATCATTCACAGAAGAAAAATGACGGGAAAAACGAGAATAGTCTTGCCGTGGGCGATGCGTCATATTTCAAGAAACATACTATCAATTTGTTGGAAAACAAGTATTTCCGTGCTGGCGATACTATTTTTGTCCGTTTCCGTTTGCAGTCCGATGAGACAAATTATGCGTGGGGATGGGCTATTGATAATTTGAAGATTCAGGAACGAATAGCTCTGCCTATAATTCCTTTGGCTCCGTCATCGGTTACAATCTATCCTAATCCGTGTACGGATTGGTTGTTTGTTTCCGATAATCAGATTCGTTCTATCGAGATAGTGGATGTGACAGGTTCCGTAAAATTGACGGCAAGTTCATCTCCTGTAAATGTATCGGCTCTTACTCAAGGCGTTTATTTTGCAAAAATCATGCTTTCGTCGGGAGAAGTGCGTACGCAAAAGTTCGTGAAACAATGAGTCATTTCCCGTATTTGGGAGGTTTTTCTTCTGCCGCAAGAGGCAGAGGAAATTCCTTTATCGTGTATTTTTTGTTAAGATTTGTAAGATTTGCCTTGTTGAGCAAATACGCAACTTCTTGAAGTGTTTTTTCTCTTACGAGAGGTTTTAACTGACATTCCCAAACAATCAGCGTGTTCCATCCCAATTGTTTCAATTCCTCTCTGACTCTGGCATCGCGTTCTTTGTTCTTCTCAAATTTTTGTACCCAAAACGAGGTGTTTGTCTGAGGGAGTTTACCTTTCATACATTCGTGGTTGTGCCAGAAACAACCATGAATGAAAATAACGGTATGATATTTTTGTAACACGATGTCGGGCGTGCCGGGCAAGTCCTTTACATTGATTCTGTATCGGAAACCGTTGGCAAACAGAAATTTACGGACTATTTTCTCTGGTTTGGTGTCGGAACTATGTATCCGACTCATTGTGCGACTTCTTTGTTCTTTGGAAATAATGTCCATAGTAGAGTCGCATCAGTGCTATTTCTTTGTAAACGTATGAGTACCTGTTTGATAGGTGTTTTTCGTGGTTGCATCTTTCATTTCGTAGGCAACGACGAAATTTCCATTCAACTCGTATGTTCCACTACCAGAAATGAGATATTTGTTTCCTAAAAAGTCAATCCATTCCGTGTCATCGGCGATTTTTACGGAATGACTGTCATCTTGGGTGAATTCGTATGTGACATATTGCCCGTTTAGAGGGAAATCCCAGAAATTGTTGTTCTTGATGCTTGAATCATCTTGCTTTTCAAATTCGACCTCATATACCGAATTTGTTGCCGATTCTTTGCATGAGTATGTTCCCGTAAAGAAATCCATAAATGTTTCTTGAGAAAACGTAATCAAACACGTTTTGTAATTTTCCGAGATTGAAACGTCATTTGCTGACAAACTCAGTTCGATGGTATATGTTTTACCTTTTTGAATGTTTTGTGTGTTGATACCGACGTAAATGGTGTCAAGTGCCGTGTTGTTCAACGTTTTTGATGTCGCAACCGAATATTTGTCGCTTGACAAGTCTGTTTTCGCTTGTATGGAGATTGCTTTATCGCTTGTGCCACCAAATATTTGTAGGGGAACGGCGATATTGTACGTGCTGTTCTCGCTAAAAGAAATGGTTTTGTTTATCGTGAGCGAGGAAAATTCTACTGTCGGTTGGTCAATTGTTGCATCGAGATATTCGTTTTTTGAACACGAAACGATGAGTAACAATGCAATGAACGAGAGTATGAGCGTATGTGATTTCATTAGTATCCTTTATTTTGTGTTAGGTTTGGATTCGCATTCAATTCTGCGATAGGAAGTGGAAATGCAAATAAATAACTTGGATTTTCAACCTTGCAGATGTTTGAATTACAGTCAGTTCTTTCAATTGCAAATGCGTAAATTGAGCGTTTTAGTTGGAAGAATCGTTTTCCTTCAAACGCAAATTCTTTTCGATAACCTTC
>JAEEQV010000058.1:0-10189 GCA_016285445.1 Bacteroidales bacterium | reverse complement strand
TTCCGTGTTGCGTATGGTGATGGTTGGTGCCGGAGTCGTAACGACTCCTTCTAGTCTGCCTTCAAGCATGACATCAGACTGTGGATTTTTCGGTTCGTCATCGTTTTTGTGCATCGTGATTTTCTGCTATTACATTATGGCAACATTGCTTCCAATTGATGCGCTGATAGGAAAGA
Organism: Bacteroidales bacterium; assembly: GCA_016285445.1. Classification (GTDB taxonomy): domain Bacteria; phylum Bacteroidota; class Bacteroidia; order Bacteroidales; family UBA1715; genus UBA1715. The sequence continues at coordinate 10,013 of JAEEQV010000058.1, read as the reverse complement.
TTTATCCGATTTTCGGTATTGCATTGCTGATAATGGCTGTTGGCGTATGTTTCGGAATTTTCACCAACGAAGGTGCAATGCCCGAAATTACCGAAGCCTTCCACACACATCACCCCAAAGGTTTGCCAATATTCCCGTTCTTGTTTGTAACGATTGCCTGTGGTGCCATTAGCGGTTTCCACGCTACGCAAAGTCCGATGATGGCTCGTTGTTTGAAACAAGAAAAATACGGACGAATCGCCTTCTATGGCGCAATGATTACCGAAGGTTTTGTGGCATTGATTTGGGCTGCTGCCGCAATCAAGTTCTGCGACAACAATTACGACCAACTGGCTTCATATCCGAATCCTGCAAATGTGGTAAGTTTCATCTGTAACACGTGGATGGGAAAAGTTGGTGCCGTACTTGCCATTCTTGGCGTTGTGGCTGCTCCAATCACATCGGGTGATACGGCATTCCGTTCTGCTCGTTTGATTACTGCCGATTTTCTTCATTTCCCACAAGACAAGGTGTGGAAACGATTGTCGGTTTCATTACCATTGTTCGCTATCTCAGCAGTGCTTATGATGGTTGATTTTGCTGTACTTTGGAGATATTTCGGCTGGTTTAACCAAACCTTGTCGATTTTCACGTTGTGGGCAATCACCGTTTATTTGTACAGAAATGGTAAATGTTTCTATATCACATTGATACCAGCAATTTTCATGACGTCGGTTTGTAGCACGTACATTCTTATGGCTCCCGAAGGATTCGCACTTTCGGCAACGGTTGGTTATTCCGTTGGTTTGGCGCTCACAGTTGCGTTGTCGGCAGTGGTAATCTGGTATATGCGTAAACGGAAGGGACAAATTGACTAATAATGGATTTCCAGAACGCGATTGACTCTTATTTAGAGAAGACAGGTTTTTCGTCTTTTTCACCCAAAGCATTTCTGTTCGATATGGACGGTGTGTTGTATGATTCCATGCCGTTTCATGCAAAGGCGTGGAAAGAGGCCTTTGCCCATGTTGGAGTCGCATTTAGCGAATACGATGTATATCTGAACGAAGGACGAACGGGAAAAACTACGGTGAATGAAGCATTTACCGCACAATTGCACCGTGAGGCAACCGATGATGAAATTCAGCATATTTATGCCGACAAGGCAGGGATTTTTATGTCAATTTCACGCACGAATCCTATGCCGTTTGCCAAGGAAGTGTTGGAAACATTGAAAAAATCAGGTAAAAAAATCGTGTTGGTGACGGGAAGCGGACAAAAAAGTCTTATCTCGAAATTGAACGAAACCTATCCAGGTATTTTTTCTCCCGAAAATATGGTGACTTCGTTTGATGTAAAATATGGGAAACCCCATCCAGAGCCATATTTGATGGCATTGCAGAAAGCGGGCGTACAACCGAATGAGGCCGTTGTCGTTGAAAATGCACCTTTAGGAGTACAAGCAGGCGTCGGAGCAAACATTTTTACCATTGCATTGAATACGGGCATTTTACGAGACGAGGATTTGTCTTCGGCAGGAGCAAATGTTATATTGCCGTCGATGGAGGCATTGTACAATACAATTGAAGATTTGTTGCAAACCTCTGTTGAAGTTTAAGCCATCGTTGTTGCTAAAAATCCAATGTGAGTTTTATTCCTGAAGGCAAAGCAGCAGTAGCCATTGACGTTTGTCGGTAATAAAATGTTGGGTGCCATTGAATTGACAAATCGTCGGAAACGTCGAATTCAAACAGATGTGCTTCGGTGTAGGCATCGAGCACGTTGGCCAAATACCATATTCCCAATCCGATGATACACAAGTCGCGGTATTTTCTGTAAAAATCTCGTCCTTGTTGCACGTTTACGGGAGAATAACCAGTTTCTCCGCGAACGGTTAACACAGTATCGGCAGGTGGCGTGAGACCTTGTTCCAAGTAGGGATTTCTATAGTCATTATATGCCGTTTTGAACGATTTGTAATAATCCTGATAAAAGTATAAACCGTAGCCTATGCCTGCAAATCCGGCATAAACGATAGGGACTTTCCACCATGAGCCGTTGTAGATTTGTCCCGCCCCGGGAAGAACTGTCGATAATATGGCAGCTGTTTTGGGTGAATGTTTTTTCTCAATGGAATCCGCAGTCACTTCGGGAACCTCTTGGAGCGCAATAAGAGTGTCTTGTTGAGCAAACGAACGAAGTCCCAATACGCAAATCAAGCCAAAGAGAATCAGTTTACGCATTCTATTGGATTTTTTCAATCTGGGCAATGATTGCGTTCATTTCCTCGGCATTGGCAAACGAGATGGAAATTTTTCCATTTCCTTTTGAAGTCACGTTTAACGCAACTTTTGCATTGTTGAATTTCTTTGAAATCTTCGTCTGTAGTGCCTTTTGTTCTTCTGATTTCGATGTTTTCTTTTTTGCTTGTTTTCCTTCTTTCAAGGAACGGACAAGGTCTTCGGTTTCGCGAACCGACAATCCTTTGTCAAGAATAGAGGTGAAAACATCACGTTGCTTGTTCTCATCGTCAAGCGAAAGAAGCGCTTTTGCGTGTCCTTCGGTAAACGATTGGTTGGAATCTTTGTTCATCAACGCTGTCTGAATTTCGGGCGGTAATTTCAAAAGACGGAGAGAATTAGCGATGGTCGTACGGTTTTTCCCTATTTTCTTGCCAAGTTCGTCTTGGGTAAGATTTGCCTCTTCAATAAGGCGTTGATACGATTGCGCAATCTCTATCGGGTCTAAGTCCTCACGTTGCAAGTTCTCAATGACACCGATGATGAGCTGTTTTTCGTCATTGATGTCAGTACGGATATATGCGGGAATTTTTTCAAGTCCTGCAATCTTCGATGCACGCAAACGACGTTCGCCGTAAATCAGTTCATAGGAATCAATGCCATTGCGTAGCACGCTGATAGGAGAAATCACGCCAAGCGATTTTATTGATTCTGCAAGTTGTTTGAGGGCTTCTTCGTCGAATGATTTTCGTGTTTGTTTTGAACTTGGAGCAATTTTTTGTATGTCGATTTCCGTCACACCTTGACGATTTGCGACATTGTTGCTCGACTTACTGAATAATATATCCTTGCCAGCACCAACGGCACTGAGAGCATTGCTTCCAAGAACAGAACCTTTTTTATTTGTAGCCATTATTGTTTCGTTTCAGGTAATTTATTTCTGCGTAAGAGTTCTTGTGCCAAGTTCAAATAGTTCTTTGCTCCAACAGATGCTGCATCGTAAGTGATGACAGGCTTTCCGAAACTTGGAGCCTCTGCCAAATTCACGTTTCTTTGAATGATAGTCTCAAAAAGCATATCTTCAAAGTGATTATGCACTTCTTCCACAACTTGATTTGAAAGTCGTAGGCGAACATCATACATTGTAATCAAGAAACCTTCGATAGAAAGTGTCGGATTGAAATTTTCCTGCACTTCGCGGATGGTATTTAAAAGTTGTGCCAAACCTTCCAAAGCGAAATACTCACATTGGATAGCAAGCAAGACGGAGTCAGCCGCCGTGAGGGCATTGGTCGTAAGCACGCCAAGCGACGGAGTACAGTCAATAAGAACAAAATCATAAGAATCGCGAACTTTATCAATAATGCTTTTCAAGTATAAACTACGATTGTCGAGGTCGTTAGCCAATTCCAATTCCAAACCGACCAAGTCGATATTAGAAGGTATGATATGTAATTTTTCTATTTCTTCGTATTTGTGAATTGCTTCTTGAGGTTTGCACTTGCCTGCAAGACATTCATAGACGCCCAGCATCTTTTCATCCCGAATGTCAATTCCTAAACCTGTTGACGCATTGCCTTGCGGATCGAAGTCAACAATCAGCACTGAATAATCAAGAACTGCTAAACTGGCACCAAGATTTATACACGTAGTGGTTTTTCCAACCCCTCCCTTTTGGTTTGCAATTGCAATTACTTTTCCCATTTTCTACTTAATTTGTTCATTAGACCCCAAAAATACAAAAAAACTTTGTGTACACTCTTATACTTTATGCAACATAGGCGCAAAATGGTGCTAAATCATTGATTTATAGTTATTAAAAAGTTATCAACAACAAGAAAGAATATTGACAATGTCTATTTTTAGAAAAAACACATCTTTATCGTGAAACTCTATAAAATTATTTTTTTATATTTGGGGTATATTTTTGCTTTCTGCAAAGTTTATAAAAAGAGGTGTTATGAAAAAATTCAAATCATTACTGTCACAAATGGCGAGAGTTGCCGTTGTAACGTCTATTGTGTTGGTTTCAAGTATTCTTTTGTACATCGTATGGCAGATTCACCAGCACAAGGAACTTGTAGAAATTTCTCGCAACGAACTTCAAAATATGTCGGATAAGGTTTGGCAGGCAAAGTCAGGAAACTTTACCAATGCCGTGAGAGACAATTCCGCATGGGATGAAGTCGTAGATTTCATAAATCGCGACTACGAGCCGAAAGATTCGGCGTGGCTCGAAGACAATTTCGGATATATGACCAACATGTATTCGGCATCAATGATTGCGATGTACGACTCGGTTGGACTCCGTAAATATTTAAAAATCGAAGACAAATACAAGGATTTTACATTTTTCCCGTTCAGTTTCAACAATTTCAAGGAATGTTTCAAAGATACGGGACTTGTGAATTTCTACATATATAATACAGGTCGCTTGATGGAGTATTTCTGTGCAACTATTACTCCTTCGTACGACAATGCTCATAAGTTGACTCCGAAAGGTTATATGATTCTCGCACGAGAAATCGACCAGAATTTGCTCGAAGATTTTAGAATGTCGCTTGGTGCCATTTATACTGGTATTTCAACGGAAGAATCGGATTCAAACGTAAAAACGTTCGAAAACAACGGATTCAATATCATTATCACCAAAAATCTCGACAACATTACACAAATTCGTCAGGCAAGCATGAACACGGTTTTCGAGAACAATGTGGAAGAAAACTTTGCAAAAATGATACCCGTATTCTGCATTTTCGCCTTGCTGTGTTTGATTGCAATGGGCGGTTTGCTGCTGTTTATGCGTGACAAGGTGATGAGACCGTTGAAGAAGATTTCTCGTTCTCTTGCCTCGGGAACGGCTGAAGAATTAGTTCCCGTGAAAGAAACGGCTGACGAGATGGGACAAGTTGCCGAAATGCTTGAGGAATTCTATATTCAAAAGGATGAACTTGCAGCCGTGAACAAGGAAATTCACGAGTCAATCAGTTATGCGAGTCGTATCCAACGAGCTGCTGTCAGCACGGGAGAAGACGTTGCGAAGATTTTCCCCGATAGTTTTGTGTATTATCAGCCAAAACATATCATTTCTGGTGACTGGTATTTCGTGGAACAAAAGAAAAATTTGCAAATTATCGTTGAAGCCGACTGTACGGGTCACGGCGTACCTGGTTCTATGTTGAGTATGATGGGCATCAGTTCTATGAAGGATATCATCAATTCTATGGAAATCATGGGCAACGAATTGCAACCTTCGGTTATTCTAAACCGTATGCGCAAGGTGGTGAAAGCATTGCTTGCCCAAAATGCAAATGACGAATTTTCTGTCAGCGACGGTATGGATATGACCATAGGTATTATCGACCCAGAAACTCGGTTGATGAAATTTGCTTCGGCAAACCAGACTGCCATCATCGTCCGTAACGGCGCGACAATCAAGATAAAAGGCGATCGTATGCCAATTGGAAACTACACGATAGAGGAAGATTTCCAAGATTTTGACATTCAACTACAAAAAGGTGATGCTCTGTACTTTATGAGTGATGGTATAAAAGACCAGACAAATCCAGATAGAGAAAAATATAAGAGCAGACGACTTGAAGCCTTCTTGATAGAAAACGATCCGTTGCCAATGAACGAAATCGGCAAACGACTAAAATCAACAATCGAAGCATGGCGTGGTGGTTCCGAGCAAGTTGACGATATGACAATGGTCGGCGTAAGAATTTTGTAGAAATTGAGCTTTGACAAATTACGTTCTGTATGCCGAAATTTTTGTTTCAGCAACGTATGACACGTATGCTATTACACTACCGAGAATAGCACCACACAAGATATCGGCAGGATAATGAACACCGAGATACATTCGTGAATAACAGACAAGAAGCGACCAAACGAGGAACACGATTGTCCATAATCGTGTTCTCAAATACAGCGAAGCGCCAACGGTAAACGCGAACATATTGGCTGCGTGTGACGACACGAAACCATACATTCCCCCACGATACCCATTAACAACGTGTACAAAGTCACCAATATCCAAATTATGCGTCGGACGGTAACGGCAGATCACTTTTTTAAAACATTCGGTTGAAATCAAATCTGCCAAACCGATTGCGCAACAAATCACAAAAACACAAACGAGCATTCTTCGCCAGCCGTATTTGCGATACAATAAATACATTGCAAAAAGGTAAATCGGGAATGAAGCCCACACTTTGGAAAGATTGTAAAAGACAAGGTCTAACAATGGCGTGTTAGCACCATTTATACATAATAATAATTGCTGGTCAAATGATTCTAAAGTTTCAATCATTCGTGTAACAACTTCCAAAGTTTATCTTTCAGTTCAACCAAGCCGATTTGTGCCACCGAGGAAATAAATACGGTCTCTATCGGAGGTAAATTCTTTGAAATTTCTGCTTTCAGTTCGTCGTCGAGCATATCGCATTTTGAAATGGCAAGCAATCTCGGTTTGTCGAGCAATTCCTCGTTGTACAACTGTAATTCGTTCAACAAGACCTCGTATTCCTGAGCAATATCGTCGCTATCGGCAGGAATGAGGAACAACAGAACTGCATTTCGTTCTATATGGCGCAAGAACCTCAACCCCAGACCTTTACCTTCGTGAGCACCTTCTATGATTCCCGGAATGTCGGCCATGGCAAACGAGGCATTGTCGCGATAGGAAACGATTCCCAATTGCGGAACCAAGGTAGTGAACGGATAATTCGCAATCTTGGGCTTTGCAGCAGAAACGACGCTCAAAAGTGTTGATTTTCCTGCATTCGGAAAGCCGACAAGACCAACATCGGCAAGCACTTTCAGTTCAAGAATAAACCAGCCCTCCTTGCCTTCCTCGCCTGGCTGGGCATAACGAGGTGTTTGATTCGTGGCCGATTTAAAGTTCAAATTTCCCAAACCGCCACGGCCACCGGCAAGAAGAATCTTTTCTTCCCCGTCTTCGGTAATCTCGCAAAGTTGTTCCTCTGTTTCAGCATCTTTTGCTATCGTGCCAAGCGGAACCTCTATAACGACATCTTTTCCATTTGCCCCCGTGCTTCCCGCACTTCCGCCACTCTCACCATTGCCAGCAAACAAATGTTTTTGATACCGAAGAGCCAATAACGTCCACACGTTCCGACTACCACGCAAGATTATATGTCCGCCACGACCACCGTCGCCACCATCGGGACCACCTTTGGCAACAAATTTTTCACGGTGAAGATGAGCAGACCCAGCCCCGCCCTTTCCAGAACGAAGAAATATCTTTATGTAATCGACAAATGAAGAACTCGGCATAGGTTTGAATTTTCAAAAAAAATGTGGAAATGCCCATGTGCACTTCCACATTGTGTATTAATTAAAATTTATCGCAAACGCCACAAATTGAAGCAAAAATGTCGTCAATAGTGCCAACACCCTTGATTTCTTTCAATTTACCTTGTTTTGCATAAAAATCCTTAACAGGAGCAGTTTCGCTGTTATACACCTTAATACGGTTCATGATAACGCTTTCGTTTTGGTCATCGGCACGACCAGAAACTTTTCCACGTTCCAACAAACGTTTTACCAATTCTGGCGTATCAACTTCCAACGAAATCATACAAGAAACGGCAATATTGTGTTTTGCCATCAAATCATCCAACGCAACGGCCTGTGCAGTCGTACGAGGAAAACCGTCGAAAATGAAACCATTTCCTTTTGCATTTTCAGCAATTTTGTTAGCCATCATGCCAATCACAATGTCATCGGAAACCAATTCGCCCTTTTCAATTTTTGCTTTTGCCTGTTTGCCAAGTTCTGTTTCTGCTTTCATTTCAGCACGAAGCAAATCACCAGTAGAGATGTGACACAAATTGTATTTTTCAACGATTTTGTCTGACTGAGTTCCTTTTCCAGCTCCCGGAGGGCCGAACAATACTAAATTTAACATAGTTTATTATTATTTATTTATTGATACTTTGCCAAGTGAAAATTTCTGCAAAGAAATCTTCGTTAAGCGTTGGCGAAATTACGATTTTTTTTCATCTTTGCGAAAACAAAAGTAAAAAGTATAATAAAACACGATTCACATGCAACCACAAGTCAGTATTATTATGGGCAGTACATCGGATATGCCCGTGATGGAAAAAGCAGCGAAACTGCTTGACAAAATGCAAATTCCATTTGAAATTATTGCATTGTCGGCGCACAGAACACCCGAAGCAGTTGAGAAATTCGCAAAAAATGCAAAAGCGAACGGCATTAAAGTTATTATTGCAGCAGCTGGTATGGCAGCACATCTTCCTGGTGTTATTGCATCAATGACCACCGTTCCCGTTATCGGCGTTCCCATTAGTGCAAGTTTACAAGGCATAGACGCTCTTTTGGCTATCGTGCAAATGCCGTCGGGCATTCCTGTTGCCACAGTAGGCATCAAGGCGGCCGAAAACGCAGGAATTCTTGCAGCACAGTTCATTGCAATGGCAGACGAACGAGTAGCAATGGCATTGGCAGACTACAAAGAAAATTTGAAAGCTAAAATAGAAAAAGCAAACGCTGACCTAAAAGACATACACTTTGAATACAAAACGAATTAACGTCGTTTGTTTCGTATTCGTCTTAGGTCTTTTCAATTCAGTCTTTTCACAAGAATCACGGTTTTCTACGGGATTTTTCTCGGGGAATTTGTGTGGAATGTTATCAACGAATAGCGTTTTTGCCATTCAAACAAATCCTGCAACGCTTGTCAGTTGTGAGCAGACAGAATTTGGAACGGCGTATAGCACAAACTATTACACGACGAATACGTTGTGTTCACGCGTAAACGTGTGCACACCAGTGAAACAAAACACGATAGGAACATCAGTAATCGTTTTCGGAAACGCACATTTTCGGGAAACATACTACGATTTTTGCATAGCACGAAGAATAACCTCGCACCACTCCATAGGCGTGAAATGCGACGTTCAACAAGAATTTCAAGACGAATATGGGCGAAGTTTCTCGGTATTCCCAGAATTTGCATTTTTCGGAGAGCAAAAACGATTGTTGTACGGAATACATCTTATCAATCCACTACAATTACGAACAAAAAGCACCAAACACGAAACAATATCAAAATTACAAGCTGGATATAAGATTACCAAAGAATTAAGTTGTATAACGCAACTACAACAAACATCAATAAACAAATTTACATTCTCATTAGGATTGCAATATAATCTACAAGGAAAAATAACTATTGATGTTCAATATGATAATCAAGAGCAACCGATAAATCTTATGATAATGCTCCCATACAAGAGATTTCGCTGTTTTGTGGAAACAGCGTTCAATTATTATTTGGGCATCACGAATTGCGTCGCCTTTTCAGTGGTATTGTAATCTATTTGCCCGAAACGTCGATGGTGAAATAATTCGGCGTTTTGAGCATTTTCTTGCCAATTTTTATGGCAGGTTTCACTTTGAGCACAGAATTTCGAGGCAATCCTCGGGAGTTGCTGAGATTCGTAACAAGTGTATTGATTTCTTGCGGTGAAAGTTTTTTCAAAACATTCGTATTTGTTTCTACCGGAATCGTTACCAATGTCGTCTGATTTGCGCCAATCTTCACTTTTTGATCAACAACACCCGTTGCAACCTCAATGTCGCGTATCAGCAAAATCCACTCCAACGCACTCAATTCCGCCTTCTCATTATTGGGATTATCAATTTTTAGTTCTGCAAGAAACGAAATCGGAATTTCCGAGGTCTTCCCAACTGACATTATTTGTGTCAGAAGCGTAAGACTTTTCAATATATTTTTGCTGT
>JAEEQV010000057.1:0-10217 GCA_016285445.1 Bacteroidales bacterium | reverse complement strand
ATCGACATGATTCTTGCCAAAGAGATGAACGTAAGCGTTCTCTTGCTCCCCGACGGCGACGACCCCGATTCGTTTGCGAAAAAACACTCGTCGCAAGAAATCTCGGATTACATAGACGCAAACAAGACCGATTTCCTCACATTCCGCACACGACTTGCCGCAAAAGAATTTGCCAACGACCCGATAAAGCGGGCTCAGTTCATCAATTCTATTGCCGAGACAATTGCTAAAATACCGAATCAAATCACAAGAAGCGTATTCATTCAAGAATGCAGCAAAATCCTAAACATTGACCAGACTTCATTCACGAATCAAGTAAAAACATTACTACGATTACCAACAACACAATATAAAACGTACCAAACACAACAAACGCAAACAATACCTCAAAATCAGGAGAGAAAGACAAAAATCGATCAAATAGAAGCGACGGAAAAAGAGATATTGGGATTGCTCATTCTATATGGAACAACGACTATTTCCATGAAAACGTCACACATTCTATCCGACATATACGAGATTTTATATAAGGAACCCTACCCCAATCAGCCATTCAACGGACTTGTAAAAGATTACATTTATGAAGAAATTACGGGGAACGGCTTAGATTTCACAAACGAGACGACCAAGAAGATTTTCGACGAATACTTTGCAAACTATGAGAAATACGGAGACAAAATCAATGACTATCTCCGTGACTTCATCGCACCTGAATTTGTCGCAAACATTTTGAGCAATACCCAAACAATTGATGTGAAATATTGGTATAAGACGAATAAAGATGAAGAAAACAAGAAAATAGAAGAAGAACAGGCAAAACAATTAGAATTATTACCAATAGCAATAACAGAAACGCTTCTTGAGTATGCAAAACGACGTTTCGAGCAACTCAAATATGAAAAAAACAAAGAAATGAAAGAAAACTGGAGCCAAACCAGTCCCGATGACATGAAGAAAAATTTGGAGCAAATCAACAAATTTTCCAAATGTATCAACTTGATTTCTAAAAAATTACACCATACAAGTCGATAAACATAATCAGCTGATTGTCAATGCATTGTAGAGACGTGCCATGGCGCGTTTCTACAAAAAAATTACGGAATAAAAAATGTTTTCGGGTAATCTTTTTATCATAAAAATACTATTTTTGCGCCGAGAAAAATTCAGATGACAAAGATTCTTAGAATACTAAACAGATTCAACGTCGGCGGGCCAACGTACAATGTAGCTTATCTCACAAAATATTTATCAGACAAGTACGAAACCATTCTTATCGGTGGTCAAAAAGAAGACTCCGAGGCAAGTTCGGAATACATCCTAAAAAATTTGCAGATTGACTACACTATCATTCCCGAAATTCGACGAGGAATAAATCTCCGACGTGATTTTAAGGCTTTTAAGAAAGTTGTTGAAATAATCAAAAAAGAGCAACCTCAAATTGTTCACACCCACGCCTCAAAGGCAGGTATGATTGGACGTATGGCGGCAATCTATTGTCACGTGCCGTACATTTTCCACACGTTTCACGGTCACATATTCCACTCCTATTTCGGAAAAGCAAAAACGCTCTTTTTCATTCACTTAGAGCGATTTTTGGCACGAAAAACGACTGCGATTATCGCTATAAGCAACATTCAAAAAGACGAACTTGCCAACACATATAAAATATGTCCAGCCGAAAAAATCGAAGTGGTTCCGCTCGGTTTTGATTTGAGTCGTTTTACCGAAAACATTTCAGAAAAAAGATTGGAATTTCGTAAGAAATATAATGTGCAAGACGATGAAATCGCCATAGGAATAATCGGTCGCCTTGCCCCGATAAAAAACCACAAACTCTTTATTGACGCAGTTAAGGAATGTAATCGGCGAAATCCACAATTAAAAATGAGAGCGTTCATTATTGGCGATGGCGAGTCGAACGCCGAATTACAAGAATACTGCAAGACAAGCGAAATTCCATACAATACAAGTACCGACACGACATTTGACAAACTCATCACATTCACATCCTGGATTCAGGATGTTGACGTGGCCTACGCTGGACTCGACATTGTGGCACTCACCTCGCTCAACGAAGGAACGCCCGTGAGCATTATCGAAGCGCAAGCTGCGGGAAAACCTATTGTCGCCACAAATGTTGGCGGTATTAGTGACATTGTAAAAGATGGCGAAACGGCACTTTTGACATACCTTTCGTTTGAAGATTTTTCACAAAAACTATACACGCTCATCACCGATTCATCGTTGCGAGAAAAAATGCAGAAAAACAGTGTTTTGTTTTCAACAACGCGGTTTAGTTACCAAAGACTATGCGATGATATGGAAAAAGTGTACAAAAAACACTTAGATACCAAATAAAATGCTATATTTGTTGTCAAATTAGCATTGAAAATGAAACGACTCATCATACTTATCGGTTGCTTGGCATTATTATCAATGACATCGTGCAAAATGTTACGCCCGACCGTTATGTTCCAAACAGACAAGAAATTTCACTACTCCGAATTTTCCGACAAACCACGTGTTATGGTATTGCAACCATTCGACCAGTTGGAAGTGATTATGTCAACCAATAACGGTTATTTGTTGTTGGAAACCGATGCAAATGAAAGCAATCGGCTTTATAACAACCGCCAAGGCGAGAAAATCACCTATATGATTCGTCAGGACAGCATCGTAAAAATCCCGACAGTAGGTGAAATCAAATTAGGCGGCATGACCAAAGATTCCGCAGAAACAATCCTGGAACAAGAATTGGCAAAATACTATCAAGCACCGTTTGTAAAAATCACCGTGACAAATCGTAACGTGATTCTCTTTTTTGACGAAGGCACCGAAGGTTACAAAATTTCCATTCCCGAAGGTGGCATCACGTTAATGGAAGCCATTGCCGATGCAGGTGGATTAACAGAAAGCAGCAAATCATACAAAATAAAACTCATTAGAGGCAACAATAAAAATCCCGAAGTATATAACTTCAACATTCGGAGTCTTGAAGAATTCAAGAAAGCAAACTTCATGCTTGAAACGAATGACATAGTATATGTAGATTCCCGTCCGAAATATGCGACGAAATTCGTAAAGGAAATTTCTCCGTACTTGACGTTAATTACTTGTATAACAATGGTATATAGTATTTTTAGATAATGGCAAAAGCAAAGAAAATACCAACATTCAACGACACCTTGGACTTAGGAAAACTCTGGGTGGTCATCAAGAAAAATCTTTGGATTTACTTGTTGATTATTGTTTTCACTGTGATTGCCGCAAAACTATACATTCGCTATACCATTCCGACATACGAAACCTACTCTATTATCCAAATCAACAACGAAGAACGGGAACATTCGATTATGGACTTGTCGGAAACCTACGGGCAATCATCGCTGACAAATCTTATTGAGTTGATACGTTCATCGGAGTTCCTAAAACGCACGATGCAACAGCTCAACCTTTACACCGCATATTTTGCCGAAGGTCGTTTCGTGACATCTGAATTATACAAAAAGACTCCTTTCTTTGTCGAGATTGAAAATGCTCAGAATTGTTTTCTCAACAAGAAAATCTATGTTGATTATGACAACGCAACAGACTTAATCACAATTAGTTACGAATACGAACCAGAAAAAGTTTTTTCAAAACAGATAAAACGAAACGAATGGACGGAAATCAACGGCTGTCGCATATACATTAACATAATCTCACTTGATTCGTTCATTTCGCAAAAAACGGCTCGCTACTATTTCATCAACTACGACGAGAGAACGGCATTGCAGACGCAATTCGCACAATTAGACGTGTCGGTTCTGAGTTCGGCGGCAAACACAATTCAGGTAAAATATACCAGCAACAACGCCCAAAAGGCATCGGAGATTGTAAACACTATTTGCGAGAACTTCTTGGCATACAACGTTGAGAAAAAACAAGAACGTGCAGAGAAAATCCTGCAATTCATCAACGAACAATTGGAAATCGTTTATACGCAGCTCACCGAATCGGAACAACAATTAGAACAATTCAAGAAAGACAACAAAATCACGGGAAACATTCTTGACGGCAATGCGGTAAAATCATCATACAACGACATTGAAAAATATCGTTCACAAATCCAGACGTTGAACAGAGTGAACCGTCAAATAGAAGTTGGCGAAGATTTCGACATTATGGGAGCCATCTCCACCCTCTCGGGAACATCGTCGGAATCAATGATACTCAACTTCTTGAATGGCATCCAACAATTACAAAAAGAAAAAGAAAAATTGTTGATGACCCTTACGCCCGACAACCACAAAATCAAGGTGATTGACCAACAAATAGAGGAACAAAAGAAACATCTGGCAGATATTATTGACATAACGAACAAAAAATTACGAAATGATATTGCCGCGCTCGAAAAAATGTCAAATGAGAAAACAACGGATTTTAACGAGACAGAACTCACGAAACTGAAACGTATTCACGATGTTCATCAGAATTTCTACAACCAGTTAGTCGAGAAACGCGCCGAATATCTGATTTCAAAAGCGGGCTACGTAACCAACAACCTCATTCTTCAGAAATCAATCGTCCCCGACACTCCTATCGCTCCTATCCTGTCGAAAGTGCTGATAGTAAGCATTGTTTCGTGCGTGTTATTGATTTTAATGATTACCGTGATTTGTTACTTGTTATTTAATCAAATTACAGCAATCGAAGACATCACGAAATATACCGACGCGCCAATTTCCGGCGTAATTCCAATCACACATTCTACCGACAAGATTCACCGTTTCGTAGTTGAAAACAAAGCAGATTCTGTCATCACCGAATCATTCAGAACATTACGTTCCAATTTGGAATTTATACAACAAGCAAAAGAATCTAAAAAAATCATCGCCATCACCTCTACCATTTCTGGTGAAGGTAAGACATTCATTGCCATTAACTTAGGTGGTGTCTTCGCCTTGAATGGCAAACGAGTAATTTTGCTTGACCTAGACTTACGTAAACCAAAGGTTCACTTGTCGTTCAACGCTCACAACCATTCGGGAATGAGTACAATCCTCATAGGAAAAGATTCATACAAGGATTGCATTTTAAAGACAGATTTTGAAACGTTCGACATAATTCCTGCCGGTCCTACTCCACCGAATCCTGCCGAATTGGCAAACTCAAAGGCATTCGACTCATTGTTGGAGGAGTTGAAACAGGAGTACGACATTATCATCATCGACACGCCTCCTATCGGCATTGTAAGCGACGCGATTTATAGTTTCCAACGTGCCGACTTGCCAATTTACGTATCACGTGCAAACTACTCGAAACGAATCTTTGTCAACAACATAAACTATTTGTACGGACAAAAATCCATAAAAAATCTTTCCATCGTCCTCAACGGCGTTTCAATCGTTTCGTCACGTTACGGTTACGGGTATAGCGGCTATGGTTATGGCTACAGCGGTTACGGTTATGGATACGGATTTGGTTACGGATATTATTCATACGACCAGAAGACAAAGAAACGTTCATTTTTAGACCGATTCAGAAAAAAAGAACATAAACATGATAGAGCACATAAATTATAGTACACTGATTTTGATTGCTTCGCTTGTTTTCGTTGTAAGTTTATTGGCTTATCATCTTCTACTCAAACGAAAAATTTCTTTAAAAAAGAAAAATGATACAGGTGAACGATTTGCCGCTCAAACAAAACCGATTTGGGGTGGCACGGTGTTTTTCGCTTCGGTTATAAGTGCCATCATTTGTGTTTTTATAAACGGACTTTTGCAATATAACACCAATGAATCGGGCATATTTACAAACGGGCAATTGATTGAATTCATTGCCTTGGCAGTGTGTTGCATCTTGGCTTTTGGAATGGGTTACATTGACGACGTAAACAATTTTTCACCATTGTTCAAACTGATTTTCCAACTCATTTGTTCAGCTATCCTCATAACGACCGACGTTCACATTGCCACATCCGACAACATATTCCTCAATTATGCTCTCACAGTATTTTGGGTTGTGGGCATTATGAACAGCATCAATATGCTCGACAATATGGACGGTGTAACCGCCTCAACATCACTCATCATATTCTTGGGTTTGTTTGGAATTACATTTGTAGAAGGGTTTTGCAGCGACCAAATCATTTTACTATTCATCATTACAAGCCTCATCGCATTTTTGTTCTGGAACTGGCATCCTGCAAAAATGTATATGGGCGACAACGGCAGTCAATTATTGGGAATTATGCTCGCTTATTTCAGCATAAAATTCGTATGGAATTCGGCTGGCGACATCAAAGGTTTTAACTATTCTCAAATCATCTTCATTGGAATGATGTTCTTAGTTCCGCTCATCGACACGACGACTGTTGCCGTCAATCGATTCTTGGCGGGACACTCCCCTTTCGTAGGCGACAGATACCACACCACACATTGTTTGGTGTATAAAGGTTTGAGCATACCCCAAGCAGTGTTGTTGCTCGACAGCATTACAATTATTGGTACTATCGCAACGTGGTATTTTATCACATACTACGACGCTTTATTATCTATTCCAATGGCATTCATATTGTTAGCATATATGACTATTGTATTTTCTGTCGCATACATTTTGAATCTTCTTATTAGAAAAGAGAACAACTTACTGAACCACAAACATGAATAAACCATTCACTTATACATTTGCCGCAATAGGAATAATTGCCGCATTATTAGTTACAACAGCAGCCATTACAAGCGACTCGTCACAAAGCGATTCCGACTCGACCTTTGTTGTTTCCCGTCAAATCTATATTCCCGAAGAAGCGACCCTATTCGGTGAACGTGTTCCTCTTGAATATTTCGACGTGGTTGAAAGTCTGGAACGAGAACTGCTCGTGAACACTTTCTACCAATCTCAGACTACGCAAATCCTAAAATACAAACATCGCTATTTCCCCATTATCGACAGCGTTTTGAAAGCAAACAACATTCCGGAAGACTTTCGATATTTGGCAGTTGCCGAAAGTAGTTTGCGAGTGAACATTTCGCCCAAAGGAGCAGCTGGATTTTGGCAAATTATTGAATCAACCGCGAAATTGTACGGACTCACCGTGACTCCCGAAATTGACCAACGCTACGACTTGGAAAAAGCAACCGAAGTTGCTTGTAAATATTTCCAAAATGCGTATAAAAAATTTGGTAACTGGACCATGGTTGCCGCATCTTACAATTTGGGTATCAGCGGATTGGCAAAGCAGGCAAATTACCAGAAAATCACATCGTTCTATGATTTATACACAAATTCCGAAACGGCTCGCTATGTCTTTAGAATTTTGGCTTTCAAACTCATTCTTGAAAATCCAGAACAATATGGTTACATCGGCATAAAGCCCTATCCTACCATCAAACAAAAAATCGTTACCGTTGACACGACAATCTCAAATCTTGAAGAATTTGCAAAAAGTCAAGGGTCAAACTATAAAATGCTCAAGACACTCAATCCTTGGTTGCGTGACAAGTTCCTGCCGAACAAAGACAGCATCACATACAAAATAACACTTATTGAAGACACCGAAAGACGCATAAAATAATGCCAGAAAACAAAGACATACAAAATCAACTTATCATAGAAGGGGCACGGGAACATAACCTTAAAAACGTTAGTCTTACCATACCTCGTGACACACTTACCGTTATTACCGGTTTGAGCGGTAGCGGTAAATCGTCTCTCGCCTTCGACACCATTTATGCCGAAGGACAACGTCGCTACATAGAAACATTCTCGGCTTACGCCCGACAGTTTCTTGGAACAATGGAACGTCCTGACGTTGATAAAATTACAGGATTAAGCCCCGTTATTTCCATTGAGCAAAAAACGGTGAACAAAAATCCTCGCTCAACGGTGGGAACCATTACCGAAATATATGATTTTCTTCGTCTGCTCTACGCCAAGATTGGCGAGGCATATTCCTATGAAACGGGCGAAAAAATGGTGAAATACACCACCGAAAAAATCATTGAACTGATTCACGAAAAATACAACGGAAAAAAAATCTATCTCCTCGCCCCCATCATAAAAGGACGAAAAGGTCACTATGCCGAACTATTTGAACAATACCGACGGAAAGGATATCTTAATGCTCGCATCGACGGAGAAATAACTGAATTGACATTTGGTTTGAAATTAGACCGATACAAAAATCACGACATTGAGTTGGTTGTCGATAAATTCAAGATTAGCGACAAGGAAGAATCTCGCATAAAACAATCAATTGATACCGCAATGAAAATTGGAAAAGGTATCATTATGATTTTAGACCAAGAAACCAATGAAATAAAACATTTTAGCAAGAAATTGATGTGTCCCACCATGGGAATCTCATACAATGAGCCTGCTCCCCACTCGTTTTCGTTCAATTCTCCGCAAGGTGCCTGCCCGCACTGCGACGGACTTGGCGTAGTTGACGAGATTGATTTGGAGAAAATCATTCCAAATCAGAAACTATCAATAAAAAACGGAGCCATAAAACCACTTGGCACATACAAAAAAAATCTCATTTTTTGTAAGTTAGAAGCAATTCTCAACAAATATGGCGAAAAATTGGAAACTCCATTCTCCGATTTGTCCGACGACTGCCAAAGAGTGATTATATACGGTTCACAAGAAATGTTCTCGTTCGTTTCGGCTCCCGTTGGCGTTGACGCTCATTATTTTATGGGATTTGAAGGAATGTTGCGTCTGATAGAGAAACAAATGGAATTTCAAGACGATTCCAAGACTAACGATTATTTCATAAAGAAAAACGTCTGCCCCGTTTGCCATGGTCAACGTTTGAAGAAAGAATCGTTGCATTTCAAAATCACAGAGAAAAACATTGCCGAAGTTTCAGAACTTTCAATTGAAAAATTGTATGACTGGATATGCACATTGCCGGAACATCTCAACAAACAGCAAGCAAAAATCGGTCAGGAAATAATAAAGGAAATTCGCACAAGAATTGAATTTTTGCTTGATGTTGGATTGTCGTATCTCACGTTGAGCCGAAGTTCGCAAACGCTCTCCGGTGGCGAAAGCCAACGAATCAGACTGGCGACGCAAATCGGTTCAAAACTCGTAAACGTGTTGTATATTCTTGACGAGCCAAGTATTGGATTGCATCAACGCGATAACATAAAACTCATTGACTCTCTCAAAAAGCTGCGTGATGCGGGAAACTCCGTCATCGTGGTGGAACACGACGAGGAAATGATTCGTGCTGCCGATTACGTCATTGACTTTGGTCCGGGAGCAGGTCGCAAAGGTGGCGAAGTTATCGCTGCGGGATATCAAAAAGATTTCCTGAAACAAAAAAGTGTGACGATAGATTATCTCACTGGTAAACAACAAATTACGATTCCAACGGAACGAAGAAAAGGAAACGGGAAATTCCTCACTCTCGTCGGTGCCAAAGGAAACAACCTCAAAAATGTGACCGCTACATTTCCGCTGGGAATGTTCGTTTGCATCACAGGTGTTTCAGGAAGTGGCAAATCAACGTTGATTAATCAGACATTACATCCTATTCTCAATGCTCACTTTTATAGAGCAAAGACAGAACCTCTTGAATATGAGCGAATTGAAGGTTTGGAAAACATCAACAAGGTAATTGAAATCAATCAAAATCCGTTGGGACGAACACCCCGTTCCAACCCTGTCACCTACACCGATATTTTTAGTGACATCCGTAAATTGTTTGAAACCTTGCCTGAATCAAAAATGCGTGGATACAAGGCTGGCCGATTCTCATTCAACGTGAAAGGCGGACGATGCGAAACCTGTAAAGGTGCGGGAATCAAGACAATTGAGATGAACTTTTTGCCTGACGTGTACGTAACCTGCGACGAATGCTACGGAAAACGATACAATCGGGAAACGCTCGAGGTGCATTACAAAGGCAAATCCATAAGCGACATACTTGATATGACCATAAATCAAGGTGTTGAGTTCTTTGAAAACATAAAATCAATCTGCGACAAACTCAAGACACTGCAAAGCGTCGGATTGGGATACCTAAAACTGGGCCAACCTTCCAACACGCTTTCCGGCGGCGAGGCACAACGAGTCAAACTGGCTTCGGAACTGGCAAAGAAAGACACGGGAAACACCCTATACATTCTTGACGAACCAACGACAGGACTACATTTCCACGATATAAACATTTTGCTCAACGTATTGCAAAAACTTGTCGATAAAGGAAATACGGTTAT
>JAEEQV010000056.1:0-10316 GCA_016285445.1 Bacteroidales bacterium | reverse complement strand
ATAGCCCTCCAATTTTGGCTGAACGCCTTTGGACTGAGAGAACACATTCTTTTCTCGCAAGAAAATCTGCAAACCGGCATAGGCACCACCCAAATCACCCGAAACGCAAATCAAGTCGTTTTCTTTTGCCCCTGTCCGATACGTGATCTTATCTTTTGCCACAGTTCCCAGCATCGTCACACTAATAGCCAAGCCTGTCATTGACGCAGATGTGTCGCCACCAACCAATTCAATATTATATTGTTCGCAGGCAATTCTGATTCCTTCGTAGAGTTGTTCCAACGCATTCACCGAAAATTTTGCAGACACTGCTATGGAAACGGTCATTTGTTTCGGTGTTCCGTTCATCGCATAAATATCTGAGGCATTGACCATAACAGCCTTATAGCCAACGTGTTTCAACGGAGAATACATTAGGTCAAAATGAATGCCTTCCATCAATAAATCGGTCGTAACCAACTGATATTCAGACTGATTATAATCAAGCACGGCACAATCGTCACCAACACCCTTGATGGTGTTTTTTCCCGTCTTAAATTCTTTTGTTAAAAGGTTTATCAATCCGAATTTTCCTACCTCGTCAAGAGTTCTTTGTTTTTCCATAGTTTTCTGTAAAAATCAATGCAAAAATACAAAACAAATAAGAAAAAGAAAAGCACAGTATTTAGAATCGCTCTTTGAAGAAAATACATACCTTTGCAAAAAAGGTTCAGAGACATGTTAAAACCTCAACTTTCTCAGTATCTGATTCTTACGTATAGAATTTTAGTACTGTACGTGTTACTTACCATTACTCGTGTGGTGTTTTATGCATTCAACGCAAGTCTCTTCCCTGAGATTACTTTTGGTGAATTTCTCACTATTTTATGTGGTGGCTTAAAATTCGACACCACGGCTATTATTTACTTGAATTTTGTTTTCATCGCAATGATGATTTTGCCGTTTCGGTTTACATATCACACTGTATATCAAAAAATTGCGAAGTGGATTTATACTATCACCAATTCTATTGGCTTGTTGGCTAACGTGTCCGATACGGTATATTATCAATTTACCATGAAACGCACCACATCATTGGTATTTTCGCAATTTTCCAACGAGGAGAATATGCTACCGCTCATAGGGAAATTTATGATTGACTGGTGGTACATGACATTGTTTTTCATTGCATTAGTGGCATTGCTCGTGTTTTTATATGACCGTTTTCGCTTGAAGGAACCAACGCAAAACAACCTACGTTTTTATGGTTTTTCCGTTGTGGGAATGTGCGTTGTGTTGTTTCTTTGTTTTGGCGGCGTTCGAGGCGGATTTCGTCATAGCACCCGACCGATATCTCTTGCCGATGCAGGCGAATATGTAAACCATCCAAATGAGATGGCAATCGTACAAAACACACCTTTTTCACTGATTCGCACCATTGGAAAATCAGGGCTGAAACGGCTAAATTATTTTGATGAAGACAATGCAGAAACCTATTTCTCTATTTACCATCAAGCAGACAAATCTGCCGAAATGCAAAAATACAATGTAGTGCTTTTCATTTTGGAGAGTTGGGGACGAGAATATGTAGGTTTTTTAAACAAGGATATTCCTAATTATAAAGGATATACGCCGTTTATAGACTCCTTGATGGAACACAGTCTGGTGTTCAAATATGCCTATGCGAATGGCAGAAAATCAATAGATGCTATCCCTTCGCTTGTTGCGGGAATACCATACGTAAAAGTGCCGTACGTGTTATCACATTATTCGAGCAACAAAACGTGCAGTTTGGCGCAATATCTTGGAAATGAAGGCTATTACAGTGCTTTCTTCCACGGCGCGCCGAATGGATCCATGGGATTCCAGTCGTTTACGCATTTGGCTGGATTTGACGATTATTTTGGCAAGACGGAATATAACAACGATGCTGATTTCGATGGTATTTGGGGCATTTGGGACGAAGAGTTTTTCCATTTCTTTGCCGAAAAAATGAATACGTTCAAGGAGCCATTTTTCACCACAGTGTTTTCTCTGTCGTCGCATCATCCCTTCAAGGTGCCAGAACGTTACGAGGGCGTATTCCCGAAAGGTCCGCTACCCGTGCACGAATGTATAGGTTATACCGACAATGCATTACGTCAGTTTTTTGAATATGCGAAGACTATGCCTTGGTTTGAAAATACGCTCTTCGTATTTTCCGCCGACCACGCTTCAGTAGCGTATTTAGAAGAATATAAGAACACCTCGGGGGCATTTGCCATTCCAATTTTCTTTTATCGACCCGACAATTCGTTGCAAAAATTCGACACAACCACCATTGCACAACAAACCGACATTTTGCCGTCGGTGCTTTCATATCTGCATTATCCGTCAGATTTTTGTGCGTTTGGGAAAAATGTGTTCGACACCACCCGTGAACAAATGGCGATAAACAACACAAATGAGACTTTTCAATGTTTTTTCAGAGATTTTGTCCTGCAATTCGACGAAAAAAAATCGGTGAATTTGTACAACTTTAAAAAAGACAGATATTTCAAGACCAATTTATTGAATACGGGCATTGTAGAACAAGACACGATGGAACATTACACAAAAGCGTTCATTCAAGAATATACGAATCGGATGATTGACAATAGGATGTGCGAATAAGAAAGAATTTTCGAAGCTACATATTAGGTTTCATTTCTCGCCAACTTCCTAAAAAATAATGTATAATCCTACGTTTTTCGTGAAATTATTTCGCTTTCCCTTCTTTCATTTCAGAATTTAAGTATATATTTGCCGTCTAAAAATAACAAGGTCAATTAAAACTCTAAAAAAATGCAAAACAGAGGATTTATCCGTGTATTTACAGTCTGCTTGGTGTTAGCAGCTATCTATTCACTTTCATTCACGTACTTCACGTCGAAGGCAAACCGCGACGCCGACAAGTACGCTACTGAAAAGGCAAATGGTGACAACAACGCATACGCAATGTATCAGAAACAATTCTTGGATTCGTTGTCACAACAAAAAGATTACTACAATTTCTTATGGTTACGTAAGTTTAGCTTGAACGAGTGCCACCAACACGAGCTCAACCTTGGTCTTGACTTGAAGGGCGGTATGAACGTTACACTTCAAATCTCTACTCGCGACTTGATTACGAACCTTTCGTCAGACGGCGAAAACGATACTATGTTGGTTAACACCTTGAATCTTGCCGACAAATACGAACAAGAAGCTGGTGAAACGTACATCACTGCATTTGGCAAGGCATTCGAGGAATTGTACCCTAACAACTTTATGCGTACCATGTTCGTGGCTAACGAAGACATGATGGGTAAAATCAACTACAACTCAACCAACAGCGAAGTGCTTGAGGTATTGGAAAAAGAAGAGCAAACGGCTATTGAAAATACGTTCAACGTAATCAGAACTCGTATCGACCGTTTCGGTGTTACGCAACCAAACATTCAAAACATTGGCGGTGGCCGAATCTTGATAGAACTTCCAGGTGTGGAAGACCGCGAACGTGTTCGTGAGCTTTTGGAAAGTTCTGCTCAATTGGAATTCTGGGAAACATACAACAATTCGGAAGTATATCAGATTTTGTTCTCAATCAACAATACGTTGGCTGCAATGAACAAAACACAAGAATCAACAAAAGAAGAAGTTAAGGAAGAAGCGGCTCCAGCAAAAGAGGAAGCAAAAGCTGATTCTACCGAACTTTCGTTGAAGGAACAAATCCAACAAGGCGACACGACTGCTGTTGACTCTGCTCAAATGATGGCTCAAAACGCCGAAGAATTCAAGAAGGCAAATCCATTGTTCGCATTGTTGACGCCTAACATCGACCGTGAAGGTCACGTTGGTTACGGTCCTATCGTTGGTTATGCAAATTCTATTGATTTGGAGAAAATTGACTCAATCTTCGCAATGCCTGCAATTAAGGCAATCTTGGCAGAAAACGCTCCTGAACTGAAACTTACATGGTCGAAAAAATCCGACAACGGTTTCTATACATTGATAGCATTGAAAGATGCTGACTTGGACGGTCACGCTTCATTGGAAGGAAACGTTGTGGTTGACGCTCGTCCTGAATTCTCTGACAAAGGCGGAGGCGCAAGCGTTCGTATGGTGATGAATAGCGAAGGAGCAAAAGAATGGAAACGTTTGACAAAAGAAAACATCCAACGTTCTGTTGCTATCGTACTTGACGGTTATGTATATTCATACCCGACAGTTCAATCGGAAATCGGCGACGGTATCTCTTCTATCACGGGTGACTTCACAATTGCTCAGGCAACCGACTTGGCAAACATCTTGAAGTCAGGTAAACTTTCTGCCCGTGCACGCATCATGAACGCCGAGTTCGTAGGTCCTTCACTCGGTAAGGAATCTATCAGAACAGGTATTTTGTCGTTCATCTTCGCATTCATCTTGGTATTGATCTATATGATATTCTACTATCGCAAGGCTGGTGCTGTGGCAAGCGTTGCATTGTTGTTGAACTTGTTCCTTATCTTCGGTGTGCTTGCATCGCTTGGAGCTGTATTGACACTTTCTGGTATTGCCGGTATCGTACTTACGCTTGGTATGGCAGTCGATGCCAATGTGATTATCTACGAACGTATCCGTGAGGAACTTGCTGCCGGCAAGGGTACGAAACTTGCAATTGCCGACGGTTTCAAAAACGCTTATTCGGCTATCATCGACGGTCAGGTTACGACGTTCTTGACAGGTTTGATTTTGTTCATCTTCGGTACAGGACCTATCCAAGGTTTCGCAACTACATTGTTGATTGGTATCTTGACATCGTTGTTCTGCGGAATCTTCATCACTCGTTTGATTTTCGAAAGATTCTTGGACAAGAAGAAAGAAATCTCATTCGATAGCAATTTGACTCGTGGTGCATTCAAGAACGTAAACATCGACTTCATCAAATCGGGTAAAATCACAGCAGTTATCTCTGCAATTATGATTGTTGCCTCACTTGCTTCAATCGGAATCAGAGGATTCGACGTTGGTGTTGACTTTGCCGGTGGTCGTACATACATTGTTGAAATGCAGGGCGAACGTAACGTTGAGCAAATTGCCGCTTCGTTGGCAACACAATTTGAAGGTTCGGCACCTGAGGTTAAGACGTATGGTGCTTCTTCAGTAAAAATTACGACAAACTACAAAATCAACGAAAAATCGAACCACGACATTGACGAAGAAATTGAAGGCAAGTTGTACAAAGGAATGAAATCATTCTTGGGCGACAACGTTTCACTTGAAACATTCAAACAAGACAACTTGAAACAATCAAGCATGGTTGGTCCTACAATCGCAAACGACATTATCTACGGTGCTATTGTGGCTATCATCATCGCATTGATATTCATGTTCTTGTACATCTTCGTTCGATTCTCGAAATGGCAATATGGTCTTGGTGCCGTTGCCGCATTGTTCCACGATACAATCATAGTAATCGGTATTTACTCATTGCTTTACGGAATCGTGCCATTCTCAATGGAAATCGGTCAGACATTCGTGGCAGCAATCTTGACCATCATCGGTTACTCAATCAACGATACCGTGGTTGTATTCGACCGTATCCGTGAGTTCACGAGAGAATATCCCAAACGTAATACGAAAATGTTGTTCAACCAAGGTATCAACAGTACCATTAGCCGTACAATCAATACGTCTATGACAACATTCCTTACGTTGTTGATTATGTTCTTCTTCGGTGCCGATTCAATCAAGGGATTCGTGTTCTCAATGGCAATTGGTGTCATCATCGGTACATATTCTTCATTGTTCGTTGCATCGCCAATCTCGTATGCATTTATGAAGAAAAACAAAGGTGAAGAAGAATAATTGGTAATGAAGAAATCACAAAGAGAGTATCAAGCAATTGGTACTCTCTTTTCATTTTCGGAAAAAACATTTAGAAGCAACAACTTTTAATTTTTAATTCTTAGGTGAAACGATTTGTGGTCATAGTGGCAGGTGGCAAAGGGTTGCGAATGGGAAACGACATTCCCAAGCAATTCTTGGAACTGCAAGGCAAGCCAATACTGATGAGAAGTCTGGAATGTTTCCACAACTTCGATTCAGCAATGGAATGCATTGTTGTGTTGCCCGAAAGTCAGATTGAGTACTGGAAGCAATTATGCACAAAATACGGCTGCACCATACCACACAAAATCGTGGCAGGCGGAAAAGAACGTTTTCACTCAGTATTCAACGGCATTCGCACGATTTGCGAAGAGGGACTTGTGGCAGTTCACGATGGTGTTCGCCCACTTATTTCACACGAAATGCTTTGTGACGGATTTGCCACGGCGGAACAATTCGGTTCGGCAATTCCCTACATCGATTCCGTAGATTCGCTCAGAATTATTGACGAAACGGGCTCGAAACCGGTAAATCGCGCCACAGTGAAGCGAATACAAACGCCCCAGATTTTCGATGTGGCACAGTTACAAGAAATCATGTCGGTTGACTTCCGACCTGAGTTTACCGACGAGGCAACAGTGTGGGAACTTTCGGGAAGAACGTTGCATTTTTATAAAGGTGACACGAAAAACATAAAAATCACGACGCCAGAAGACCTAAAAATTGCTGATATTTTGCTGTAAAATATATTTATTACATTTGAATCCCTGAAAAATGTCAGCTCCTTTCGCTATAGACAGGGAATCGCTTTTTTGAAATGTTTCACTAAAAACACTTTAAAATTTTTATATTCCGTCGGTTAGTTTATGAAACGGCACATCCAACGCTGTACAGATGCGGGACATTGTTTTTATGGTGAGATTTGTTTTTCCTGATTCTATACGGCACAAGTTCGATGGTTCAAAATTACAACGCAAAGCCAATTCGTGTTGTGAAATACCCTGTTTCTCACGAATCAGTCGAATCCGTTGACCAATGATTTTGTTTATTTCTAATTCCGAAGCCACAATCAAACATTTATTCTTTACAAAAGAAATGTTTTGTAGTTAGTTAGTCGTTATCATATAAGATAAGTTGCAATTTGTAAACAACTTAGTATTAAGCGTTTACAAAACAGAGGTCAAATAAAGATTGTTTTCTCTCAAAAAAAAAGGACTAAAATGGACTTACAAGTTTCTCACACGAATAGGTTTACAATGAGCAATGCGCTCTTTCTCAATTACAGCAAATCACTTTTTCCAAAAAAGTACTTTTTTGGAAAAAGTGTGAATTTCAACTTGATTTTCTCGGAAAAAGTGTAATTTTACGAAGAAAAAACTAAGAAAAAGTGTAATGTTACGACGAAGAATTGAAAAAACAATACAAGAACATCTTGATAATCAACAAGATAGAATACTTATTATAGAAGGAGCCAGACAAATAGGAAAAACATACATCATCCGACATATTGGGCAATCGTACCAGAATTATGTGGAAATCAATTTATTGGACGACTTCAACGGACAAAAATTGTTTGCCAACACCCGTTCTACCGAAGATTTTTATTTGCAATTGGGTGCGCTGGGTAAAACATTGGGGAATAGAGCTGACACATTAGTATTTCTTGACGAAATTCAAGTGTACCCTCATTTGCTCACGTTGCTCAAATTTCTCAATCAAGATGCTAAATACACCTATATATGCAGTGGTTCGCTTTTGGGTGTTGCCTTGGCACGAGCCGTTTCCATTCCCATAGGAAGTACACGGACAATACGCATGTATCCTCTTGATTTTGAGGAGTTTTTGTGGGCAAATGGTTTTTCTGGTGAGACAATACAATCGTTGCAGGCAAAATATGCGGCAGAAGAATCTCTTGACGAAGGTCTTCACAATAAAATGCTATCTCTGTTTAAACGATATTTGCTTTGCGGAGGAATGCCGGCGGCAGTGTCGGAATTTGTCGATACCATGAATATCTCAATTGTTCGCGACATTCAAAATACTATTTATGAGTATTATGGTTTGGACACGATAAAATACGATAAAGAGAACAAACTCAATTCGTTAATGGTTTACAAATACATTCCTTCCGCATTAGAATCGCGAAAAAAACGCATTGTTATGCAAGACATAGAGCAACGCGACGGAGCACGTTTTTCGCAGTATCGCAATGAATTTGAATATTTAATTCAAGCAGGGATTGCCCTCAACGTAAATGCTATTTCAAATCCAAAATTTCCGTTACGGGAATCGCAAAGCAAAAACTTGCTAAAACTCTATTTGAATGACGTTGGCATATTGACTAATTTACTCTATAAGAATAACATACGGGCTATACTCGACGATGACTACAGCATTAATTTGGGCACCGTATATGAATCGGTTGTAGCACAAGAACTTACAGCACATTCCTACGCACTAAATTATTACGACAACAAGAAAAATGGAGAAGTTGATTTTCTTATTGACGACTTTAATTTATTGTCAGTTGTTCCAATTGAGGTAAAATCGGGTAAAGACTACAAAGTGCACAGCGCACTTTCGCATTTCGTTGAAACGGCTGATTATCATATTAAAAAAGCAATTGTTCTTTCCAATAACAGAGAAATCTATATGGAAAAAGGGATAACATATTTACCAATTTATTACGTGATGTTCCTGTAAATTCAACATAATTTACGTCTTATTTTTATACCATACCTATCGGTTTTACAAAACACTCATTTTCAATGTATTACAAATAATTTTACGTTATCTCTTTCAATTATCATTTATTATAACAAAATTTTTTCTTATGTTTGTCTCAAGTGTTATCATATATGATAATGTGTATTTTTCACAACTTTTTGAAAATGAATGTTTTTTGTTTTTTGAAATAAATAAGGACCAACAAGGACTTTTGAAAAGAGTGAAAAATGTAGTGATTTTGTAAAGAAATAAATTTAAAAAAAGAATATAAAATTTAAAATGTGAAGTTATGCCAAGTAAAGTAAGAGTTTATGGGAAAGCACAGAATAGAACTGTGTTGGGTATTTTTAATGCGTATCTAATAATGTATCCACATGCAACATTAGAAGATTTCAAGAAAGCATTTCCCAAAGAGTTAAATCCTGATTCCGGTTGGAATGTTAATGTGCAAACATTGGAAGAATGTAAAACAGAAAACGAGAAAAAGTTCTTCTTTACAGACGAAAACGATGTGATAAAATTGCAAGATGGCACAAAGATGGTGCTTTGCAAAATGTGGACGAAACCAAGTTTTGAGAAACTGATTTCACACGCAAAATCATACGACATAGAAGTTGCAGAATTTACTGCTGCTGAAAAAGGATTTGGCAAAAAAGGTGGATGGAGACTTGAATATTTAAATGGTTATGTACCACCAAAACCAGAAAAATCAAAGACGTGGTTGTGGATTTTGATTGGTGCACTTGTTGCTATTGCAATACTTGCAATTTTACTTATGCGTAGTTGCAATAAAGAGCCGCAAGTAGTTGAAAAAATCATCACCGTAGTTGATACGGTCTATGTACAACAAATCGAGGAAATTGAAAAGAACTTCAATGCGGCACAATTTGAAAAAGGCAAGACAGACCTGAGCGATGCCTCAAAATTTGTACTGCACGATTTGGCAAAATTGATGGAAAAACAAGAATCAATAAAATTGAAGATTGTTGGTCATACTTCGGCAGAAGGTGATGCAAATTTCAATCAAAAACTTTCGGAAAATCGTGCAAAAGCGGCTGTTGACTTTTTGATTCTACAAGGTATTTCAGAGAATAGACTACAATGGGAAGGGAAAGGTAGCAGCGAGTTAAAAGATGCTTCAAATCCAGAGTCAAATGTGAATAGAAGAACTGAGTTTATTGTAATTGAATAATCCTAAAAAATTAGTAAATATGAAAACAAAATCAAAAGTGCTGTCATCATTTCTTGCAGCAGCCGTATGGGCTGACGGAGAATATGATGAGTTTGAAAAAGAATTTGTTGCCGAAGTCAGCGAAGAATTGGGTGCAAAAACCTTAACATTCGATTTGAATGACGCAATAAAGGAAACAGAAAAAATGTCGGAAGACGAATTGTCCTCGTATCTTGAAAATGCAGCAAAGCAAGTTGATGCTGAAGAAAAAGAAGGCGTTTTGACACTTTGTCTGCAACTTATGTGTGCTGATGCATTTCTTGCAACCACCGAAGTCGAAAATTTCTTTGCGTTTGCAGAGTTCTTGGGTGTAGACGAGGAAACAGCAAGTACTATTCTTGACGAATTCGTTGAGGAGGAAGAAGATTTAATCATAGAAGAATAACCTAAAATCTTTTGAATTATGGCAATACAAAAAACAGCATCAGGAAAAGTTGATAAAAGAACGAAGGAATATAAAGAAATGGTGGAACGTGCAAAAAAAGCACGTGCTGCACAAAAGAAAGCC
>JAEEQV010000055.1:0-10356 GCA_016285445.1 Bacteroidales bacterium | reverse complement strand
GAGCCAATTGCGGACTGAGACTTTGTGCTATTTCCAACGGAGTTGTTCCGTTGTTAAACTCCTTGACGCTACCGTCAGGAAAAGTTATTTGTATCATTAGTTCAAATTTTTACGAGTGCAAAATTAGTAAAGATTTGGAAATGAAGAAAAAATGAAGGCAAAAACTACTATTTTATTTCAAGATTACTATTTTTCTTTCAAAAACAAGTAAAGAACATGATTCATAACTTGCTTGGTACATTACGAAACAAAAAATGTTTGATAAATCTTTTCGTTAATAGATTATGTGTTTTTTGTAGGAGAAAATTATCTCGTTTTCTCTTATATTAAGTTGATTAGCATATAAATACGTTATTTTGTATATAGAACGATGATTTCCATTTGTAATTTGACAAACTGCTGTATATTTGCAAAAGATTTTTGTTAAAATCATCTTTTCATACGGCGGTTTTGGTTCAGTCACAAGATTAAATATGTTTCTGTTCGCTATTGCGGTGAAAAAAGTGATTTACAATAAACTATGTTAACTAATTTAAATGACGGAACTATGACTACACAGTGTAACCGTTGCGTGATGGATACCTCGGATTGTGAAATTTCGTTTGACGAAAAAGGCAATTGCAATCATTGCAACAATTATTTTGACCGCATTGCGGGTATGGCATATCAAGGTGAAAAATCGGACCGTGAGTTTGATGCTTTGATAGAAACAATGAAAAAAAATGGTAAAAACAGCAAATATGATTGCGTTATAGGCGTGAGTGGTGGTGTTGACAGTACATACGTTGCCTATCTTGCCAAAGAACGTGGCTTGCGAGTTTTGTTGGTTCATCTTGACAATGGTTGGAACACGCCTGTTGGCGAGGAAAATGTACGGAATATTGTGAATCTTTTAGGTTTCGACTTTGAAGTGTATAAACTTGATTGGCAAGAATTTCGTCAAATGCAAATAGCTTTTTTACGCGCCTCTGTTCCTGACATTGAAGCACCGACTGATATGGCTATTCCTGCCGCACTGCATTATTTTGCAAAGAAATATAATGTAAAATATATTGTATCGGGTGGAAATTTCGCTACCGAGGGTATTCTGCCAAACTCGTGGTTTTATAATGCAAAAGACACTCGTTATTTGAAGGCAATCTTGAAGCGTTTTTGTCCTATAAAAATTAAAAAATTTCCATTTTTCGGATGGAAAGAGGAAGCATGGTGCAAAATGGTGCGTGGCATAAAAATGGTGTATTTTCTAAATCTTGTGCCGTATTCAAAAGACGAGGCAATTAAAATTCTGGAAGAAAAACTACACTGGAAATATTATGGTGGAAAACACTATGAATCTCTCTACACGGGCTTTGAACAAGCATATATTTTGCCTAAGAAGTTCAATATCGACTATCGCAAGGCAACATTTTCAACGCAGATTTGTGCTGGAACAATGACACGTGAACAAGCTCTGGAGGAATTGGCAAAACCTGCATATAATCCTGATACGATTCAGGACGAAATCAGGCATATATGTGACAAATTAGAATTTTCGGTTGAAGAGTTCAATGCCATAATGAACGAACCTCCAAAATATTATTGGGATTATCCAAACGACGAAAAGAAACTTGCATTTATCTACAATGTTTATCGCAAATTGACGGGGAAAAAAGATTATAGGGTAGAAAGAAAGTCATAATTATTATTGTTATGAGGTATTCAGACCTTCTACATTATTTATATGTACAATTCCCGAGTTTTCAGCATGTGGGAAAATCGGCGTATGTGCCGTCGTTGCAGAATATCCGTGATTTGTTGGCCTTGTTGGGCAATCCCGAACATGGAATGGCGTGCGTGCATGTGGCAGGTACGAATGGCAAGGGCTCCACGTCGCATTTCATTGCCTCAATTTTACAGGAAGCGGGCTATACGGTTGGATTGTACACATCGCCACATATAGTCGATTTTCGGGAACGAATCAGGGTGAACGGCAAAAATGTGTCGGCACAGTTCCTCGATGCCGTTTTGACCAAGTATGGCAAGGATTTTGAAAAAATGAAACCCTCGATGTTTGAAGTTTCCACGGCATTGGCGTTTGCTTATTTTCGTAAGAAAAATGTGGACGTCGCCGTGATAGAGGTGGGACTTGGCGGACGTTTGGATTCAACGAATGTGATTACACCAAAATTGTCGGTCATCACAAACATAGGTTACGACCATACGCAGATTCTGGGTGACACGTTGGCGAAAATTGCCACCGAAAAAGCTGGAATCATAAAACCGAATGTGCCTGTGGTAATAGGGGAATATCATCCCGAAACCGCACCAGTGTTCACTTCGGTGGCACAAAAAAACAATTCATGCATAACGTTTGCATCAAATAAGTTTGCTATTTCGTCGGAGTCTAAATGGTTTGAAACATTTGAAATAGCCGATAAAAATGGTGCTATCAAGTTTAAGGCGCACAGCGGATTACATGGAGCATATCAAGCAAAAAACATCGTGACGGTGTATGCAGCTATACAAGAATTGAGAAAATCGTTCACAATACCTATTGCGGCAATCAAACGAGGATACAAGAATGTGGCTGAGAACACCAATTTGATTGGTCGTTGGCAGATAATCAGCCGTAAACCACTTGTGATTTGTGACACGGGACACAACTACGACGGGATTTCGTACACAATGCCGCAGTTGATGTCGTTGGGCAGAAAAGACGTGAGAATCGTGTGGGGGATGGTGAACGACAAAGATATCAGCACCATAATAACCTTGTTGCCTAACGATGCTACATATTATTTATGTAAGCCACAAATAGAGCGTGCAATGCCATTGGAACGTTTGGAAACATTTTTTGCAGATAAGAAACATTCGTCATTTGCCACGATAGCCGAAGCCTATCGGACTGCAATACAAAACGTTACGAACGATACGGTAGTGTTTGTCGGTGGTAGTTCGTATGTGGTTGCTGAATTTTTATCAAAAAAATCGCATTAAAAATTTGGAGTAAATCAAAAAGTATCTATCTTTGCATCGCATTTGAAAAACAAATGTAGCCAAAGGGCGCTTAGCTCAGCTGGTTCAGAGCATCTGGTTTACACCCAGAGGGTCGGGGGTTCGAATCCCTCAGCGCCCACAAAGAAAGAGGAAGTCACAAAATGATTTCCTCTTTTTTTTGTTGATAAAAATCTAACGTGAGGTGTAGCAAATTCAAATTTTCTTCTACCTTTGCAACGTTTTTAAAGAAAGAATTGGATGGAACAAGTTTCAAAAAGACTGGCTGCCCTTGCGGCTTCGCAAACGTTGGCAATGTCTCAGAAAAGTAGCGAGTTGAAAGCTGCTGGGAAAGATGTTATCAATTTAAGTGTCGGAGAACCTGATTTCAATACTCCCGACTATGTGAAAGAAGCGGCTAAAAAAGCTATTGATGACAATTTTTCATTTTATTCGCCAGTAGGAGGCTTCAAAGATTTGTTAGAAGCAATTTGTGCTAAATTCAAGAGAGAAAATAATCTAACTTTTTCTCCAAGTCAAATCGTTGTATCGGCTGGTGGAAAGCACGCTCTTTCAAATGTGTTTATGAGCATTTTGAATCCTGGTGACGAGGTGTTGATTCCAACTCCGTATTGGGTAAGTTATCCGGAAATGGTGAAATTGGCAGAGGCAAAACCTGTCTATATACCTACTAATATTGATTCTGGCTTTAAGGTAACTGCCGCACAAGTGGAGAAAATGATTACATCGAAGACGAGAATGTTCGTGTTTAGTTCTCCTTCAAATCCTTGTGGTGCCGTTTATACGAAACAAGAATTGTCGGAATTGGCGAATTTGTTCGCAAAAAATCCACAAATCTTCATTGTTGCTGATGAAATTTACGAACATATTAATTATGTTGGGGAACATCAGTCAATTGCTCAGTTTGAAGCTATCAAAAACCAAGTGATTATTGCTAACGGTGTTTCAAAGGCATACGCAATGACGGGATGGAGAATTGGTTACATTGCTGCTCCCGAATGGATTGCGAAAGCATGTACGAAATTGCAAGGACAAGTAACTTCGGGCGTTTGTGCTATTGCTCAAAAAGCTGCTGTTGCCGCATTGAACGGTGGTTTGGAATATCCGAAGAAAATGACAGAGGCATATTTGCGTAGAAGAGATATGTTTATCTCCAAATTGTCGAAAATCAAAGGTTTGAAAATCTCTGTTCCCGACGGTGCATTTTACGTATTTGCCGAAGTGACTGCATTCCTTGGCAAAAAGGCTCCCGATGGAACTGTAATCAAGAAATCTGGCGATTTGGCTATGTATTTGTTGACCGAAGGTCTTGTTGCTGCTGTGGGCGGTGAAGGTTTCGGAAATCCTGAATGTATCCGTTTCTCTTTCGCTACATCAGACGAATTGTTGGAAAAAGCAGCCGATAGGGTAAAAGAAGCTTTGGAAAAATTGAAATAGTGTTTTCATAATTTATAGGTGGAGGTGTCTGAAAATTTTATATTTTTAGACACCTTTTTTATTATGTGCGGAATTAGCGGAATATATTCTTTGGGAGGAACGGCGGAATCCTATCTGCCGTATGTGGAGAAATCCATTCAGACCTTGCATAACAGAGGGCCCGAAGTTCAATCTGCGAACATCGTCGGTTCTGCTGCACTTGCACACGCACGTCTTGCCATCTTGGATACCTCGCCGGCTGGTAATCAGCCCTTTACCGATGCGTCTGGACGATATACGATCGTGTATAATGGCGAATTTTACAATTATCGCGACTATTATGCCGAATTGCGTGCCGACGGAGTACAGTTCAAATCCACGGCCGATACCGAAGTGCTTCTGTATCTGTACATTAAATATGGTAAACATTGTGTGGATAAAATCAACGGATTTTTTGCCTTTGCAATTTATGATTCGCAGGAAAATACCTTGTTTCTCGCACGTGACCGTATGGGAATCAAGCCGTTGTTTTTTGTAAAAACTGCTGATTTCTTTGGCTTTTCATCGGAATTGAAAGGACTCTTGGAACTGCCGATTGAAAGGAAACTGAATAAAGACGCTCTATTTGCCTATTTGCAGTTTATGTATGTTCCGGCACCGATGACGATGCTGGAAGGCGTGGAAAAGCTGGAACCAGGAATGTCGTTGCTTGTTACGGCAAATGGAGTGGAGAAAGAACAATATTTTTCGTTGGAAAACTCGCTGGAACAGAGTACGTTATCTTACGAAGAAGCACAAACACAGTTGATTGAAAAATTGACGGCTTCGGTACAAAGGCGATTGATTTCGGATGTTCCATTAGGTACTTTCTTGAGTGGTGGCATAGATTCTTCTGTAATCAGCACGATAGCAAGTCGTTATGTCGATGGTTTGCAAACATTTTCCATTGGTTTCAAAGACAATCCGTTTATTGACGAAACATATTATGCTCAGTTAGTTGCAAAGAAGATTCATTCGCTACATACTGAAATACAGATTGATAATAAGAAATTGGAAGAATCTCTTTTTGAGATTTTGAATAACATTGACGAACCGTTTGCCGATTCGTCATCGATTGCTGTCCATGTATTGTGTAAATATGTGAAACCGCATGTGACCGTTGCGCTTTCGGGTGACGGGGCGGATGAATTGTTTGCCGGTTATCATAAACATTTGGCTCATTATAACCAAATGAAACACAAAACGTTAAATTCCATTGTCGCAACCACATATCCGTTGTTGAAGCACTTGCCTCAATCGCGTTCAAATGCAGTGTTCAATGTGTTCCGAAAGGTGGTGAAATATGCTGACGGTGCTCGTTTGACGACTTCCGAAGCATATCGGAAATGGTGCAGTTTTGCATCGGAACAAGACGTTCGGTGTTTGTTGCAAGATAAGAATTTTAGTGAAAATGATTTACTGGCGAAGTATTTCACCTTTGGCGAACATGCCGATATGAACGATATTTTGTTGGCTGACCAAAAATTGGTGTTGGCAAACGATATGCTCACCAAAGTTGACCGAATGTCGATGGACAACAGTTTGGAAGTTCGTACGCCTTTTTTGGACCACACGTTGGTTCAGTTCGTAAATTCCTTGCCAGCGGAATACAAGATAAATGGCACGATGAAAAAGCGTATTTTGCAGGATTCGTTTCGCAAAGACCTGCCCGAAGAGTTGTATAATCGACCGAAAAAGGGATTTGAGGTACCATTGCACGAATGGTGTAAGACAACCTTGTCTGAATTACAGCAAGAACTTCTGTCTCAACGGTTTATAGAGGAGCAGGGGCTATTTGACTATGGTGCGATTGGTGTTTTGCTGAATGCTGTAAAATCCTCTTCGCCTAATGATGCGCCTGCACAGGTATGGTCGTTGTTGGTTTTTCAGTCGTGGTGGAAACGTTACTTGTCGTAGCGCGAAAAATGGTGGCAAAAAAAGCCGATTTTGTATAGGTCGAGTAAACGTAAACTATTTGTCTGAATAACAATATATCTCAAAAACTTGCCAAAAATCTTGTGCAAAACTGCAATAGCTTTTACAAGGTGTAACGATTGACAAAATCGGAACGTTCGATATAATTTGATTGTCTCAAAAAACTCCTGCTCTATTTCTGGCGAATGGAGGAGCGAGGTCAAACCTTGTATGCTTTCCTCTATTTTTGTAATAAATTCACTGTTAGAACATAAACCGTTGTGTTGTAGTTCGTTATTTATATGTTTTATTGCAAGCCCCTGTTTTTGTAACTGAAAACCAAAATAGGTGTCCTCGTAGCCATACGTTTCAAATTGTTCGTTGAATTGTAATTTAGAGAACAAATCTTTGGGTATCAGTACATTGAATGCGGTGAAGAACAGATATGGGTTTTTCATTCGTGTTTCGGCAGAACTCATTTCACGTTTTTTCCCATATTTCCAACGTAGTCGCTGATTTTTTGCCGGTTTTTGCGTTGAATAGGCGATGCCGCCAAAAACGATGTCGTTTTGGTTTTGCAAATATTTGGCTACGAAATCGTTATGTATTATTTCGGCATCACAGTCAATAAAAAACAGGGTGGAATATTGAGCCATTGCAGCCAGTGTGTTGCGAATTTTAGCCCGACTCACGCGTTCGTCTAATTCAACGTAACGAACAGATGCATTTTTTTCTAAATCTTTGTTTTTCAATCGATAAGACAAATCAGATTTGTCATCGGCAATGATGATTTCATATACCAAGTTTAATTCTTCGCATTGATGAAGAATTGATTCCGTCAAATTGGTAACGTCCCAATTATATGTTGGAATTAGTATGGAAAGCATCGTTAATTTTTTTATGCAAAATACTATTTTTTGATTGATGAAACATAAAAAACAAGGAAACTCACTGAAAAAAAACATAAAGTTGTCTGTTTTGGTACAATTTTCATACGAAATTTGTATCTTTCCCCAATAAATTGGAAAGTATGAACATATATAGAAGTAAAAACGTTCCCAAAATAGCTGTATGTGCTTTATTGATAAGCATTTTTGCTGTACACACATCATTGGGACAGGTATTACAAGCAAAATTTTATGCTCCAAAAACCACGGCATGTGGAACGAGTGTGATAACCTTTTCTGACCAATCAACAGGAGATATTGATTCGTGGATATGGGATTTTGACCGTGGGACATCGGCAATTGTGTACGATAAGTCTGAGAATCCGGCGATAACGTTCACTCCAGGTGAGTACAATGTAAAGCTGACGGTAAAAAGTGGGACGGAAGAGTCTTCTTTCACACAAAAAATAATGGTCTATGAGGAACCGACGGCAAAATTCTCATTGTCGGGGTTCACTGGTTGTATCAATTCAAGTTTTCAGTTTGTTGATGAGTCGGAAGCTTCGGCTGCAATCTCAAATTATACGTGGAGTTTTGGCGATGGAAATGGTTCAACACAAAAAAATCCTAATCATACTTATATAGAGGCAGGAAAATATTCTATCGGATTGACTATCCTTGATGATCATGGTTGTAAGGCGACGGAAAATTTTATTGATTATTTGGAAGTGTCGGCACCCTTGGTGCTTGATGTGACGGCAAGTAGCACGCAATCTTGTTCTGCTCCGTTGACAACAACGTTTGCGTCGAGTGTCAGTGGGGGAACGGCAGAAAGCTATTCGTGGAGTTTTGGTGACGGAGAATCTTCTGATGAAAAGAATCCTCAACATACCTATACGGCAGATGGTTCGTACGATGTGATTCTGTCTGCCACGACGAGCACGGGTTGCGAAAATTCGGTGACGAAAAATAAGTTTATCAATATCAACACGTTTGAGGCCGATTTTTCCATTACGGGGGCTTTGTGTACCAATAGTGAAATTACATTTAATGGAACGGGAAATACTCCAGTGGCTTCGTGGGAATGGAATTTTGGCGACGGAACGACTGGTTCAGGCGCAACAGCAGTAAAAACATACACGGCAGATGGAACGTACACGGTAAAATTGACGGCGACGAATGAAATCGGTTGTGTGTACGAAAAAACTCAGACTATTGTCGTAAATGTGTTGCCAACAGTGTCAATTTCAGCAGACAAGACACATCTTTGTGAAGAATCCGATAAGACAGTTCAATTCACCGACAATACCGTAGGAGGTACAAGTTGGACATGGGATTTCGGAGATGGTGAACAGGCTACGGGAAAAAGTCCGCAACATATCTATTCGACAGCAGGTTCGTATTCGGTAACATTAACTGTAACTGATGGTAATTCTTGCTCGGCAACATCTTCTCCAGTCGTTGTTTCTATACAAAATCCTATTGCTCAATTTTCTCTTTCGTCTGATGATGATGACAAATTTTGTCTTGGTTCAACTGTAACTATTACAGAATCAAGCACTTCGGATGTTGGAATTAAATCCGCAAATTTCTCGTTTCTATACGATAATGCGAAAGAATCTTCGCGGACAGAATCGGGGAATAATCTTATTATAGCGTATTCGGAGAGAGGCCAATATCCTATTTTACTCACTGTTGAAGACAATGACGGTTGTGTCGGTGAACTGAAGGATACGGTTAAAATAGGCGTGAAGCCTTCGCAACCGACCATTGGTGCCGAGAACAAGTGTTATAAGGACGTGAAGGAGGATGGTATTGATTTCACCATATCGCCGAACAACGATGCTACGGAATGGTTTTGGAATTTTGGTGATGGTAAGACCCAAACTGTGTATGAAGATATGGTAAATCATATTTATGACGAGCCAGATGATTATACGGTGACAGTAGTTGCAAAAGATTATTATTGTCCTTCGGACGAAGGTACTTTAGACATTACGGTGAAAGCTCCGTTGGCTAATTTTGAATTATCACCTGATGCATTATGTGATTTCCCTGGAGACATCACGTTCGATCCGTCTTCTTCAATAGGAGCGGAGACATATTTGTGGGATTTTGGGGACGGAAGCGATAGAATATATGTAGAGGCGTTGACCGAAGAAGGACATTATAAATGGACAAACAAAACTACAGGAGATGTAATAGAGGACGATGTGACATCAAATGTGATTGTCCATACGTACACGAAATCAGACAAATACACTGTAAAATTGATAACGACAACGGATGAATGTACTGATGACAAGACTAACTTACTTAATTTGTCTGGAATTACTCCAGGTTTTACCCAAGATACGATTAAAGTATGTTTGGGCACACCAATACAATTTACCGACACAAGTAAATCTTCGTATGGTGGAATTACCGAAAGGCAATGGACATTCGGTGAAGATGTTGTCACGGTGTCTGATGAAAACAATTCTTATACGTTTAAGGAATCTGGTACATTTTCTGTTTCGCTAAAATTAGTTAATCAATATGGTTGTACTGATTCTTTGGAGAAGGCTGCTTTAATTACCGTATATCCTCTTCCTACTGTCATAGACTTTGATGTTAAAAATGAGAAACCGTACGGTTGTGCCGATTTTGATGCTTATTTTAAGTCATCTGTTCAACCGAGTGGAGTTGCCAACATAGTAGAGTATCAATGGTCTTTTGGCGACGGTGCAATTTCAACGGAAAAAGAACCGATGCACACTTATAAAGCGGGTGAGTTTGATGTTACGTTGAAAGTAGTTGATGAAAAAAATTGTAGCGATGATTCTACAAAGACAAAATACATTATATCAAGTGCACCTTTGGCTAAATTCAACATACCGAACATAGTTTGTTCCTATACAGATGTTTCACCTACAAATTCTTCAACAGGATATGATTTGAAATCAACGTGGAATTGGGGAGACGGCTCAGCACAAAGTACGGAAACGGCACCCACACATTCTTATCAAGATGTTGTTGTAAGTGACACGTCATTTGAGGTTACACTTTCGGTTACGGATACGATCGGGTGTAGTAATTCATCTTCAAAAAATATCGTAATTCGTCA
>JAEEQV010000054.1:0-10415 GCA_016285445.1 Bacteroidales bacterium | reverse complement strand
GTATGTTGCAGACAAGAATAACACAGGGTGTGATGAATTTGTCGAGGACGGTCCAGAATTTTTTCATCGACTTGCTCCCGCTGTTTACGAGTGCCATCATAGCCTTGATTCTGATGTTTTCGGCAAATGTATATGTCGGATTGACGGCCCTCGCCATCGTTCCCGTGTATTTTATCATAACTATTCGTCAAGCGCGGAAACTAAAGGGCTGGCGGAGAAATATGCGTACGTCGCACGAGAAGCGGAGCCATGGAATCATGAACATTATTGAGAGCATTCACGTGATAAAGTCATTTAATCGTGAAAACATAGAAAATGAGAAACATGGCAAGATTCAAAGTGAGTTTTACGACAATCAGATGAACGTCCGTCGGACGTCGTTTTATTACGATGCACTGAAAACGTTCGTCCGTCAGTTGGGAACGGTTCTTATCATTATTCTTACGGCGTATCTTGTGCTGATTGACTATCCGGGAATGACAATCGGGAAAATTATGTACCACGTGATGTTGTTTGCAAACGTCACAGCTCCGATTAGTCAGTTACAACGAATTTTCGACGATATGAACGATGCCCTTGTCTATGCCGAGAGTTTCTTTGACATTCTCAATGCCGATTCCGAGGTGGAAACAAGCGGAACATACCGCCCAGAAACCATTCACGGAAATATAGAAGTTTCACACGTGGATTTCACCTATCCCAATGGCACAAAGGCGTTACACGACATTTCAATGAAAATAGGAAGTGGCAAGATTACCGCGTTTGTCGGCTTGAGCGGAGCGGGAAAATCGACCATCATCAACCTTTTGGATAAATTCTACGAACCCGATTGCGGAAGCATAAAACTCGACGGCGTTGATTTGAAAGACTACGACACGCATTATTTGAGAGAACACATCGGTTTGGTTTTGCAGAAAAACCACATTTTTGAGGGAAGCATAGAGGAAAATATCCGCTATGGCCGTCCCGATGCGACTCACGAGGAGGTGTTGGAAGCCGCGAAAAAAGCGTATGTCTATGACCAGATAATGGAATTGCCACGCAAATTCGAGACGTCGGCAACGGAACTTTCGGGCGGACAGCAGCAACGCATTGCCATAGCCCGTATGTTTTTGAAAAATCCGCCGATAATTTTCCTTGACGAACCTACGGCGTCGCTCGATGCAGTTGCCACTGAACAAATCAAGGCGGCAATTGACGATATGAAGAAAAATCGCACGGTAATCATCATCTCGCATTCCATTTCGCAAATCATCGACAGCGACCAGATCTATGCGCTGAAAGAAGGTCGCGTGGAACAAAGCGGCAATCCCGACGAGGTGTATAAACAAGGAGGCGTTTACAAGGAAATTGTCGATGCGTCGGCACGAAGTCTCAATATTGGTAAATTGGCACAGACGATTGACCTTGACGACTGAATCGAGCCAGACGAGATAACACCCCATTCCAGAAACATTTTATTTCTGTCGGCTAACCTCATACACTTTTATAAGATGCCAATACCACAGAACTTGTATTGCAGTAACGACAATACTTGCAACGCTGTACCACAAAATCGCAAGATGAAAATTGTTGGTCGCGATTCCAACAAATATTCCCGCAAGGCGGGCAAGAATAAGCAAAATCTCAAACAAAAGCCCAATGTTCTGTTTTTGAAAAATGTCAGCCAAATAACAAATTGGCGAGAAAAAACACGTTGATATAAGCCACGGCATCATATACAGAATAATATCGGCTGTTTCGCTCCACGTTGAACCTAATAAAAATACAATGATTTCGTTGATAAAGAACCCGATAATGGCAAGTAACGGAACGACACACAGCAAGATAACCAAGAAATATCTTTTGAAAAAATCTACAATGTGCTCATTGTTCTGAACGTGTTCCGCCGTTTTCTGATAAAAAACTTTGTACAATGATTCCGAAATCATATTGATTGGCCGAAACGCAAGTGTAAGCGCCATTCCCAAAAATCCTATATCGGTAAGACCGAACACGGGAGTTAACAGCAATATCAGCAAATTACAACTGACGTAATTTATAATCGCCCGTGGCAACGAGTATTTCGGGAAATTTGCATACTCCCGTAATGCATTGAAATTCTCTTCTTTTTTTATTACGAATAGTGGTTTTATAAATTCTTTGCTCGTATTCGCAATACTAAAGCACAATGCGATAAACGGCGACAGTAAGGCAGAAAAAATCAATCCTCCGTTCAAGAATCCAGCAAAGCCGAATCCACATTTAGCCCCTGCGTTTGTCACACATTGGGTAATTTGGTATTTGCTTATTGCACCGAATTGTTTTTCCCTTGTGTACCAATAGTTTAGCAATATCCACAGAGATGAAAGGAATACGAAAATAGGTATTCCCCAATACCAACTGACCAAATCGGGTGCGTTGAAAAGTTGCGCTATGCTTTCGGAAAACGGAATCGTGCAGAGCAATAGCACAAAAAACGCGCACGCACTAAAGAAACCGACGTGAAAGCACGCCACGGCACGTTCTTCCGACTTTGGCAAAACAATAGAATACTGTAACTCGGCAGTGGAAAGAATTGTAAGCACACCCGAAATACTGAGAAACAAATTTATCATTCCAAAGTTTTCGGGACTATACAATCGAGTTAAAATAGGATAAATGAGCAAACCCACGATTTGCACAATCACGCTGGCAGACAGTAATTTAGCCGAATTTCTAAAAATATCGGAGGAAAATATGTTCGTTACTTTCTGCCAAAATCCCATTGACAATTATTTTTTTGAGTCAACCACCTTGAACAGTTTATCACCACGACGAATCTTTTCTGGCGTTTTCATTGAAAATAACTCGCCTTTGACAGTTTTTTCCACTGTTTTCAAATCAACACGAATATCGTCAGCAGTCATTTCTATCACGCCAGTTGTGGGACCGGTAATCAAAATCTCGTCACCCTGATTAAGTTCGTCCGACTGCATAAGAAACTCTGCCACATTCAAATTCGTGAAGTAATTGGTACATTTTCCAATGGCAATTTTCGTCTTCGTGGCGCTGCTGCCATAGTGACGACTCCATTCGCCCAATCTTTGCCCTAAATAATAGCCGTTCCAGAATCCACGGTTGAAAACGCGTGACAAACGCTCTTTCCAAGCGGCAACTTTTGCGTCTTTATTATCATTGTAGGTACCGTTGACGATTTCTTCAACAGCCTGATTGTAGCATTCCACCACGGTTTTCACGTATTCGGCACTACGGGCGCGACCTTCAATTTTCATCACACGAACGCCTGCTTCTACAAGTTCGTCAAGAAAACCTATAGTGCACAAATCTTTGGGCGACATAATATATTCATTGTCAATCTCCAACTCGTTGCCCGTCTCCTTTTCCGTAACAATGTATGCCTTGCGGCACGTTTGCAGACATGCACCCTTGTTTGCCGAATAATTATTCTCGTGCAGACTCAGATAGCATTTCCCCGAAATCGCCTGACAAAGAGCCCCGTGGCAGAACATTTCGAGTTTCACCAATTCGCCTTTCGGTCCGCAGATATGCTCTTTTTGAATTGCATTGTAAATCTCTTTCACCTGCATAAGATTCAGTTCGCGGGCAAGCACCACCACGTCGGCATATTGCGAGAAGAATTTCACCGCCTGCGTGTTCGAAATATTCAGTTGTGTGGAAATATGCACTTCCACGCCGTATTCCATGGCACATTGAATGGCGGCAATATCACACGCTATGATAGCCGTAACTTTGTTATCCTTTGCCGCTTGCATCACCTTGTGCAAGGTCGCCATGTCCTTGTCGTAAATGATTGTGTTCACGGTAAGATAGGATTTTATGCCGTGTTCATTGCAGATTCTCACAATGTTAGCTAAGTCCTCGGTGGTGAAATTGTTCGACGAACGAGCACGCATATTCAGCATCTCGATGCCGAAATAAACCGAA
Organism: Bacteroidales bacterium; assembly: GCA_016285445.1. Classification (GTDB taxonomy): domain Bacteria; phylum Bacteroidota; class Bacteroidia; order Bacteroidales; family UBA1715; genus UBA1715. The sequence continues at coordinate 6,488 of JAEEQV010000054.1, read as the reverse complement.
TTTGCACCAGCCTGAATAGCAGCCATAAGCGACTCATACGAGCCAACTGGCGCCATTATCTCTATGTCAGATCTTTGTAACGTCATTGGTTTTTGTTTCGGACAAAGGTAGTACATTTTATCTTGTAAAAACTTTTTATATTGATTAACAATTTGAAAAATATGTAATATATTTGCAACGAAAGTAGTGTGCATAAAAGTATGCATACAAAGTTTTAAAAATATAATGAAAGTTCTATGGAAGTTAAAAAGAGCGAAAAGGCAAATCTTGAAGAAAAGAAATTTCTTTTTAGAGAGATAGGTTTTGTTGTTGTATTGTTGGTTATTTGGGGCGCATTTGAATTAGGTTTATCTGAATCAAACGTCGTGATTGACCGTGGCGACGGCATAAATGAAGACGATATGGAAATGGTTGAAGTTACTCGTGAACCCGACCAACCAGAGCCAGAGCAACCAAAGCCGGAAATTCCAGAACCTCCACAAGATCCTCAAATTGAGGAAACTACCGATGAATCCCAAGACCAATCAGAACAAGTTGGTGCCGATAAGGATGCAAATGCTGAAATTCCAGAGGAAAAATTTAATTTCGACGATTATGCAGATGAAAACGAAAAACCAATCTTCATGAAAGTGGAAAAAATGCCTACCATCAATGGCGAAGACTATCAAAAATTTGCATACAAATATATTATGCAAGTGTTGGACTACCCTGCCGAAGCACAAGATTTGGGCATTTCGGGTATGGTTGTCGTTCAATTTGAGGTAAATAGTAAGGGTAAAGTTGCAAATGCAAAAGTTGTCAAGCCAGTTCACCCATTGTTGGACAAGGCTGCTCTCGACGCAGTTGCAAAATTGCCAGACGCTGTTCCCGGCGAACAAGCCGGTCAAAAGGTGAGAATTATGTATTCTTTACCTATTCAATTTAAAATGTAACATATATGGAAGAACTTGAATTAATAATAGAAGATACAAAAGACCGTATGAACGCTCCGTTGCAGCGTTTGGAAACGGAATTGACAAAACTGCGTGCTGGAAAAGCGTCACCTGTCATGTTGGATTCCGTAAAGGTTGACTACTACGGTTCTTTGGTTCCTCTTTCACAAGTGTCGAATATCAACACTCCCGATGCCCGCACATTGGTGGTGCAACCATGGGAAAAGAAAATGATCGACCCGATTGAAAAAGCCATCATGGCTGCAAATCTGGGATTAACGCCAATCAACGACGGTCAGATTGTTCGTATTAACATTCCTGTTTTGACCGAAGAACGTCGTAAAGAAATTTGCAAGCAAGTACGTGCCGAAGCGGAAAATACCAAGGTGGTTATTCGCAATATCCGTCGCGACGCAAACGAAATGCTTAAAAAATTACAAAAAGACGGTCTCGCCGAAGATATGGCAAAAGACGGAGAAGCAAAAATCCAAAAGATTATTGACGCCGCAATTGCAAAAGTTGACGAAAAAGCTGCTGCAAAAGAGGCTGATGTAATGAAGATTTAATTCTCGTGGAACGTTGCCACGGCACATTTTCATCAATACAAAAGATTCATGTAGAGACGCGATGTTTGCGTCTCTTTTTCATTAATTTATTTAAAGCACAAGCCCATAAAAAGAGTTCTCACTTTGCTGAAAGTGCTTTTTCACCATATATCAGCAAAAAAAATCGCCCGTCATTTTTGCGTAAATTCGGCAATTGTATTACTTTTGGAGACTTTTGAATGACATCTATGAAGGTTTTAAAATTTGGTGGAACTTCGGTGCAGAACGCCGAGAACATTACGAAAACGATTGCGATTATTAAGGAAAATCTCGCAAAGGAACAGTTAGTTGTTGTGGTATCAGCTCTTGGCGGTGTCACAAATATGTTGATTGAATGCTGCACAAAGGCAGAAAAAGGCACGACCGACTTCACCCAAACATTGACCGAAATCAAAAATCGTCATTTTGAAACGATAAGCAACTTGTTGTCAGGTAATTACAAAGACGATTGCGAGAAATACACCGATGCTGTTCTTACCGAATTGCGCGACATTCTTACTGGTATTTCGCTTATCCGCGAACTTACACCTCGCTCATTGGACTTGGTTTCCAGCGTGGGCGAACGTCTTTCGGCCTACATCATCGCAAAAACTATCGCACAAGGCGGCATAAACTGCGAATTTCTTGATGCACGTACAGTAATCAAAACCGACAAGACGTTTGGTGCGGCAAAGGTCAACTTTGAAAAAACTGACAAACTCATTCAGAATAAAATTAATAATACTAACACATTGTTTGTGGCTACAGGGTTCATTGCCAGCACCGACGACAACGAGACCATCACGCTCGGTCGTGGCGGTTCTGACTACTCTGCGGCAATTTTCGCACGTGCCATCAACGCTTCCATCTTGGAAATCTGGACCGACGTTGACGGTATGATGACTGCCGACCCACGTAAGGTGAAAAAAGCGTTCCCGCTTGAACAAGTAACCTACGCAGAAGCAATGGAACTTTCGCACTTCGGGGCAAAAGTTCTTGAACCACGTACTGTTATCCCAGCAATGTCAAAAAATATTCCCGTGATTATAAAAAACACTTTCAACCCAACGGCAAAAGGAACGCTGATTTCGAAAGAGAACAAGAACTCTCAACTACGCGTTCAAGGTATTTCTTCCATCGACGAAGTTAGTCTGATTACCGTGCAAGGTAGCGGTATGATTGGCGAAGCAGGTATTTCAATGCGTTTGTTCCGTGCCATTGCCACAGCGTCAATCAATGTGATTTTGATTACGCAATGTTCGTCGGAACATTCTATCACGTTTGCCGTGTTACCTAACGAGGCTCAAAAGTCGAAAGATGCGTTGAACAAAGAGTTCGAGATGGAATTGAAGTCTGGATTGATTGATTCAATCAAGGTTGAAAATAATCTTTCGATTATTGCCGCTGTAGGTGAAAATATGAAAAACATCCCTGGTGTGGCAAGCAAGTTCTTCAACGCATTGAGTATCAACGGTATCAATGTGGTTGCAATTGCTCAGGGAGCAAGCGAACTGAATATCTCGGTTGTTATCAATGAAAAAGATAAAATCAAGGCGCTCAATTCATTACACGAATCATTCTTCTTGTCGAACACTACGACTTTGAATGTGTTCGTTGTGGGAACAGGAACAATCGGTGGCGAGTTAATCCGTCAGGTGAACGCTCAACACGACACATTGATAAAACAAAATAAAATTGATGTCAAGATTGTCGGTATTTCCAATATTGACGGCTATCTGATTGATACCGACGGTATTGACCTGAACAATTGGGAAGAATTGATAAAAACAAAAGGTTGCAAACCTGATTTGGATGCATACGTAGAAAAAATCAAGGAACTCAACCTACGTAACAGCGTATATGTTGACAATACGGCAAGTTACGCCGTTGCCGACAAATACGAGGAAATGTTGGAAAAACACATTTCGGTGGTTACGCCAAACAAGGTTGCCAACGCAAGCGACTATAAACGCTATGCCAACATTCACGCTCTTGCGGCAAAAACAGGTGCTCGTTTCTATTACGAAACCAATGTGGGCGCAGGTTTGCCTGTCATCAGCACGTTGAAGGACTTAATCAAGAGTGGCGACGAAATTATCAAGATTGAGGCTATTCTTTCGGGTTCGTTGAACTTTATTTTCAGCAACTGCTCGTCAACAAAAGATTTTGCTACAACGGTGAAGGAAGCCCGTCAGAAAGGATACACCGAGCCAGATCCGAAAATCGACCTTGGTGGCAAGGATGTTGCTCGCAAGATTTTGATTCTTTCACGCGAAATTGGTTGCACATTCAATTTGGAAGATGTTGACGTTGAAAACTGTCTTTCTGAAGAAAGCCAAAAAACAACGACAGTCGAAGAACTTTGGGACTCGCTCGAAAAGAACGACAACGAGAAATTTGCTAAATTATTCGCACAAGCCGAAAAAGAAGGCAAACGTTTGAAATACATTGCGACATACGAAAATGGCAAGGCTCGCACCGAAATAAAGGCAATCGATGCTTCGCATCCATTCTACAACATTACGGGTAGCGACAACATTATTTCGTTCACTACGGCACATTACCGCACACAACCGTTGATTGTGATTGGTCCGGGAGCAGGCGCCGCAGTAACGGCAGCAGGCGTATTTGCCGACATTATCCGTATTGCGAATTTCTAAACGGCTTTAACACATTAAAATATTGGTTTGTAACGAAGTCTTTAAAACTCCGTCACATCAATCAATTTGTTGATAATTGCATAAATCGTCAAACCCGAAATACTATTGATTCCAAGTTTGTGGGAAATGTTTTTCCTATGCGTTATCACCGTATGAATCGACAAATTGAATTCATCGGCAATTTCTTTATTTGACTTACCCTTGGCAACGGCGGTAAGAATTTCTTGTTCACGTATCGAAAGTTCGTTGCCATTGTCTTGTTTTGATTTTTCCGAAACGGAATCTAATGCCGCCTGCAAACGTTTACAAATCTGCGCCGCCGAATTGTAAATTCCTATAAACCCATCGTACTGATGTAATTCCGACTCATTGTAAGGACCATACGTAATGGCTATATAAACGGCGTTTCCTCGCGCCGGCACTACCGATTGCAGGTTGCTCGTCGTATTCTTCACAACCATAGGATTGAGAATAATGATGTCAGCCGTACCATGTTGAAATTCATTGTACTTCGCAATGTCGGTTAACGAAGCGATTACCGAGAATTGCGGATTGGTCTCAATCATACTCTTCAACCCTATCGCAACCATCTGCGAGGGCTCTATCAATACTATCTTATACTTCTTGACAGACATTATTGCTCAATTTTAGAAACTAACGGAATCAACAATGAATTTTCAATAACCGTGTGCTTGTTCAAGTCCTCCTCAATCTTGAATATATCGTTCAACACATCTATTCTTGCCTGTGAGACATATGCTTCGGGAAGATATTTCATAACGATGTTTTTCAAATCACCCAGTTTCTCATCCAAATCGCTATGATTTTCCTCAAAATCTTTTATACGAAACGTACCATTTTCTTTTCCAAGGGAAAGAATATATGGGAAAACGGTATTTTCCTCATAGTCAAGATGTTTCTTCACCTCAACATCATAATCGTCATAAAATTTATTCAATACCTTTTTATTGACTTCGTCACACGAGTCAAGCATAGTATGAATGTTTTTGTGCAACTGCGGGAAACAGGAATTGAGCCAATAATCGTGTGATTTTTGGAGATAACCGATAATTTTCGTGATATCGTTTTGCGTAAGTCCGTCAATATTTGGCGTAAAATCGTCAAACGAATAAATGTTGCAAATCATCAGGAACAGATTGGTCGAAAGATGATATTTATTGCATATTTCCTCAATGGTGGCTTCGCCAAAACCTAAATTGATATTAAGCCGTTCCAAAACCGAGAGAATTTTGGAATCAGTAATAATATCGGCCATTTTCATCCGAGCAGAATACATAATTTTGTTTTTTTTTTCAAAATTACAAAAAAGTAAAGACGCTCTTGCGTCCTTTCTTCACAAACTTAAAATTATATAACTATGCCTCCTATCAAAAATGCAATCCAAGCCATTATCCACGCTACAACCGTAGGATAGAGCACTGAGAACACTGCCCACCGTTTTTTCCCCGTTTCGCCATAAATGGCTCCGATAGTAGCCATACAAGGGAAACAAAGCAACATAAACACCATAAATGCCAATGCCGACGGTTTGGTAATTGTGCCTGTCGCGATGATTGAATCACCTAAGGAATCTTCGTTTTCGTCGCCATAGAGCACACCCAAGGTACTTACAGCAATTTCTTTTGCAGGAACGCTTGCAATGATTGCCACGCTTGCCTTCCAGTCAAGTCCAAGTGGCTTCATAACAGGTGCTATGAACTTGCCAAATCGACCAAGATATGAGTTTTCAAAATCCGTCTGACTTGCTTCTGCCTGAACCACGACAACCTCGCCTTGTTCGTTGGTGATTTCTGTCGTAGGTCTTGGGAAATACGACAATACCCAAATGATGATTGATGCTCCAAGTATTACCGTTCCAATCTTTTTAAGATATTGATAGCATTTATCCCACATGTGCTTCAACACTGCAAGAACCGTCGGCATTCGGTATGGTGGCAACTCCATCACAAAAGGTGTCTCGTCTTTGCCGAACTTTACGGCGCGTAGCAACTTCGCACTGATAGCTGCAACGACAATTCCGAGCAAATACAATAAAATCATTATCGTAGCAGCGTGATTCGGGAAGAACGTCCCAGCCAATAATACATAGATAGGCAATCGGGCCGTACACGACATGAATGGTATCACGAGAATCGTTATCAATCGGCTACTGCGACTTTCAATGGTACGTGTCGCCATAATTGCCGGGGCATTACAGCCAAATCCCATAAGCATCGGGATGAACGACTTTCCGTGAAGTCCCATTTTGTGCATCAGGTTGTCCATAATGAACGCTGCACGCGACATATAGC
>JAEEQV010000053.1:0-10503 GCA_016285445.1 Bacteroidales bacterium | reverse complement strand
AATGCAGATTTCTCTTCTTTAAGCAATGTTTATCGAATGGTGAAAAATTGGGATATATCAAAATACGATATATTCACGTCCATTTTTTCTCAAATGAAAATCAATCCTACAAATTTACCAGGAGATAAAAACAATAAACGTAGAATAAATGATGACAATAACGCAAATAAATGGTCAAAGAAAACGGTAATATCAAAAAATCTCGCTGAATATGAAGTAACTGATGGATATCTAGGCACCTTCCTCCCTATTGAACTCACCTATTTTGAAGTTTCACAACAAGGAGAGGAGTTGCTTTTTGTATGGGAAACTGCCACCGAAACCAACAATGATTTCTTTACTATAGAACAAAGTTTTGATGGTGTGTCGTTCCACGAGGTGGCACAAATTGCCGGTGCAGGTACGTCGTCGTCGAGCAATTCCTACGAATACTCAAAGCCAGTCACTTTCAGCGGATTGATGTATTTCCGTCTCAAACAAACCGACTACAACGGCGAATTTTCATATTCCGATGTGATACCCCTTATGGTATCTGCCAACGAACACATTCGTCTTTATCCGACAATTGCTACTGATTACATTACTATTGAAGGTGACTATGAATCAGTACAGTTTGTAGATGTGAACGGTGTAATACACACACCTCAACGTGCCGAAGGAAATACTTATCCTCTCACGTCGTTCCCCAAAGGTATGTTTTTCGCTATCGTTACTATGAGAAACGGCGAAATCGTTACACGTCAATTCCTACATAAATAATTTCACAAATCTTTCTTGAAAAAAAAGTGTATTCGCAACGCTTTTTCCAGAATTATTGATACTTTTGTGAACTTAATATTAACAAGTAAAAATAAAATATATGCAGTACGGATATTTTGATGACGAAAGGAAAGAGTACGTTGTGACTCGTCCCGACACTCCTCGTTCGTGGAGTAACTATTTAGGAGACGTAACCTATGGTGCGTTGATTACAAACAATGCAGGTGGATACAGTTTCTACAAATCGGCAGCTCAAGGTCGTTTTATGCGTTTCCGCCCAAACACAATCCCTATGGACCAACCTGGACGTTACGTGTATGTGCGCGACAACGACAGCGAGGATTACTGGAGCACCGCTTGGCAACCTGTAAGCAAGTCGCTGGAAGAATACAAGACGACATGCCGTCATGGTAGCGCATATTCCATCATCGAGTCAGAATATTCCGACATTCTAATGAAATCAACGTATTTCGTGCCACTTGGCAAACAATACGAATGTTGGATGGTGAAACTTACCAACAAGAGCAAAAAAACTCGCAAGTTGAGCCTGTTCACCTACGTTGAATACGCAAGCCACTGGCAATTGTGGATGGACCTTATCAATCTTCAATATACACAATATATTATGAAGATGACTTACAAGGACGGTATCATCAACCATTGCATCAATCCTCACTTGGAAATCGAAGAAAAAATCGATGCTGGTCAGAAAAATACATTCATTACAATGGTTGGAACCGAAGTGACAGGTTTCGACACTGACCGTGAAAAATTCATCGGCCCTTACCGTTCATACAACAATCCGCTTGTTGTTGAACAAGGAAAATGCAACGGCTCGTTGGCCGAAGGTGACAACGGTTGTGGTACATTGCAGACTGACATTACCCTCAAGGCTGGCGAATCGAAAGAATTTGTCGTAATTATGGGTATTGGTCAAGGTTCTAAACAAGGCAAGAAAGCTCAGAAAGAAATTTCTTCGTATGCAGTTGCCGAAAAAGAATTCAACAAATTGGTTGACTACTGGCACAATCGTATCCAAGGTATGACGGTGAACACTCCTGACGCTGAATTCAACAGCCAAATCAATATGTGGAGTCCGTTCAACTGTTTGATGACATACTCTTGGAGCCGTGCCGCAAGTCTTGTATATAGCGGTGAACGTGACGGTCTTGGCTATCGTGATACGGTGCAAGATATGCTTGGCGTGCTTCCTGTAATCAACGGTGAAGTGAAACAACGTCTTGAATTGATGATTACCGGTCAGGAATCGAACGGTGGCGCAATGCCTGTGGTTAAACCATTCGACCACACTCCAGGCAAAATGCCTAAGACAGCCGACGAAGATTATCGTTCCGACGACTGTATGTGGTTGTTCAACACAATTCCTGCATATATCAAGGAAACTGGCGATTTGAAGTTCTATGACAAAGTGCTTCCATATTCCGACAAAGGCGAGGCAACAGTGCTCGGTCACTTGCGTCGTGCAATTGAATTCAACCTTGAACGCGAAGGTGCTCACGGACTTCCTTGCGGTTTGAAAGCCGACTGGAACGACTGCTTGGTACTTGGTCAGAAAGGTGAAACAACTTTCGTGGCATTTCAGTTGCGTTATGCGTTGAAAACATACGCTGAAATCTGCGAAATGAAGAAATTGCCGAAAGAAGTAGAATGGGCAAACAAAGAGTTGAAGAAACTTGACGCTACGATTCAAAAACACGCTTGGGACGGCAAATGGTTCGTTCGTGCATACAACGAAGCTGGCGAAGTTTATGGTTCGCACACAAGCAAGGAAGGACAGATTTGGTTGAACCCACAATCATGGTCGGTTTATAGCGGTTTCGCAACAGGTAAAATGGCTGACACTGTTTTGAATTCTGTTGAAAAGAATCTTGCTACCGAACATGGTGTTATGTTGGTGACAAAACCATACATCAAGACAGACCTTTCTGCTATCAAGGCTCCATTGTTCTTGCCTGGTATGAAGGAAAACGGCGCTATTTTCCAACATCCACAAGGTTGGATTGTAATTGCCGAAACATTGCGTGGCAACGGTGAAAACGCTTACAAATACTTCCGTGCATACATGCCTGCAGCATACAACACGAAGGCTGAAATCCGTGAAATTGAGCCATACGTTTACGCTCAATCAACGAACAGTAAGTTCAACACCCGTTTCGGTGCATCCCGTCTTCCTTGGTTGACAGGTGCCGCAACGTGGTCATATTATGCTGCTACAAACCACATTATGGGTGTTCAACCAGACTATGACGGCTTGGTAATCGATCCTTGTGTGCCAAAAGCATGGGAGAAATTCGGTATGACACGTCGTTTCCGTGGCAAAATGCTTGACATTCAAGTTAAAAACCCGAAAGGCGTACAACGTGGCGTGAAATCAATTACTATCAACGGTGTGGCAATCAAAGGAAACAAAATTCCATTGAGCAAAATCAAAGCACAAAATACTGTTGAAGTTGTGATGGGATAAAATCCAGAACTAATAAACGAAAAAGAGGAATCAGAAAACTGGTTCCTCTTTTTTTATTACTCGATGTTTTCCACCATGCCAGCCAACATCGCAAATGGTCCGTTCCAATTTATGGCAATCTCGTTGGTCGAGAAACTGCAAATGGCGTCTCTATAACAACCGGCTGGAGTCAGTGACGGATATCCTTTTTCGCCACAATCACGAATGACGTAATTCGTGGAACCACCAGCCAAATAACCAGGAATAGGTTCTTCTATGCCGTCGGACGTACAACGACGGTCGTGGAAATGACGAGGATATTTTGTCCCGAATCCCGATACAAAACAATAGCCCGTAGGATTCGCTCCTAATATGTAATCAAATGATTTTTGCATGATTTGTTCAAAGTGATATTGCTCGTTTTGGCTGTCGTTCAATACAAGTTTTGCCAATCCCGCCAAAGCACCTGCCGAAGAAATCATTCCGTTGCTTCCCCAGTCAAACTTATTCACGGGAATACAGTGATTTGACTCGTTAAAAAACGTGGCAATCTTTTGTGCCAACTCAAAGAATTTTTGCTCGACAACCGATGGATCCTTCAACATATCCTTGTGTGCCACAAGCGACATTAAACCTAATGTTTCAACACCGCCCCAAGTGGGAATGTAAAAATCAAATTTGAAATCTAGTTCTTTGAAAAACTTTTCTTCACCAGTTGTGATAAATAATTCCGAGGCAGCCCAGAAAAATTCATCTTTCATATTTACGTCGCCATAACCGCCCGTGTGTACATCGCTCGGATTCTTGAAATAAATTGCAGGGTTTTCCTTTGCCCAGTTCCACGCTTTTTTTGCCGCCGTAAGAGCTTTTTTAGAGATGTCGGGGAAAATCGACTCGTATTGTTTATAAATGCGTGAAGCCATTGCCATCATTGCCGCAAAGTCAAGTGCCGCCGCCGTTGATTTTCCAATCATATAGCGTTCCAAATTGTCTTCGTGAGGCATAATCATGCTACAAAAACGGAGCGACGACAATTTTGTGTAAACGCCACCGTCTTCGTCCTGCATGGCAAACAGCCAATCTAATTCCCATTTAAGTTCGTTCAGAATGTCGGGAACGCCGTTACCACTTTCCGGAAGATTAAGGTTGAGCGATTTGTAGTATTCGGGGAACAGTTCGTAGGCAAAAGCCAACGAGTGGAATGAAATTCCCGCATTTACCACGTATAGATTGTAGTCACCTGCATCGTACCAACCTTTGGGAGCAGAGACGATAGTTCCTGCCGGACGATTTTGCGTTGCTGCGGATTTATGAATTTTAACCTCCGTATCGGCATGACCGAGAGGACGAGAAAAATCTATGCCGTGCCATGTGGCGTGTTGTGGCAACAACTCCGTTGAAGCCCGCCAATAATAAAACGCACGAATGGAAGCTTGTGATACTTCCTGATAAATCTTGTCTTGTATAGTAAACGGGTTTGATTTGTTCCCGTTGCAATACAGATAATACGTTCCGGTATTTTTGTATTCCGTGAAGTCGGCATATTTTACATATTCTTCGGAAAATTTGCTGAAACGAGCCTCGGAAAGTTTTCCTTGATACACAACTTTATCGTTTTGAGCATTTCTCAATTCAAAATCGGTTGCTTTTTCATCAGCAATAATTGCAAATTTCTCGTGTGAAACGGGAAATCCTATTTGATTAATACGAATTATATTTTGAGAAAAAACGTGCATAGATATAGTGAGAAAAAACAGAATGAGAAATCGTTTCATAATATAGAATTTGCTACGAAAGTACGTTTTTTACATAAATAACCACGCTAAAAATCCCAAAAATAGATGAAAGCTATTTTTTTTGTTCCATATACGATTGCAAAATGATGGTGGCACTGATGCTATCGACAACTTCTTTGTTTTGGCGGTCTTTTTTCTTCATGCCGCCAGCAAGCATCGCCTGATGCGCAATCGTTGACGTGAATCGTTCATCCATCTCGCTGATGGGCATATTGGGAAACGCTTTTTGAAACTGTTTTTCAAAAATCTTCACATACTTTGCATTTTCCGAGGGTTCGTTACGGAGCGTTGTGGGCATACCAATCACCACGTGGTCAACTTTTTCCTTGGCAAAATAGTCCGTAAGAAATTGTATCAAGTCACAACTTCGCACTGTTGTCAACGCATTGGCAATGAGTTGCAACGGGTCGGTAACTGCAATGCCTGTGCGTTTTGTCCCATAATCTATCGCTAAAATTCGTCCCATAAGTGATTCATACCTTCTTTGTAAAAGCAAATATACACGTTGTTTTCAAAAAAAAACATCGAACAAAAAGTTGTTGTAGTGATAAATTCCAAATTTTGTCGTATTTTCGCTACAATGTAAATTTAAATAGTACGATATGGAAACAAAAGCTTTTGAATTGATGAAACTTCCGTATGCAGCCGATGCATTGGAACCGATAATTAGTAAACAGACAATAGAATTTCATCACGGTAAACATTTGGCTGGGTATGTGAATAATCTCAATAATTTGATACAAGGGACTGATTTTCAGAATCTTTCGTTGGAAGAAATCGTACTGAAATCCGATGGTGGCATTCGCAATAATGCAGGTCAGATTTTGAACCATAATTTATATTTCGAGCAATTTGCCAAAGCTCCAAAATCGGCACCAACGGGGAAATTGGCTGATGCCATAACTCGCGATTTTGGCTCATTTGACGCATTCAAGGATGAATTTCAGAAAAAAGGTGCAACGCTCTTTGGCTCTGGATGGGTGTGGCTTTCGGCTGACAAAAACGGCACGTTGGTGATTACCCAAGAAACAAATGCATCAAATCCTATCCAACAAGGCTTGCGTCCGTTGCTCACGTTCGATGTGTGGGAACATGCTTATTATTTGGATTACCAAAATCGTCGTCCCGACCACTTGGCTGCTTTGTGGCAAATTGTTGACTGGAACGTGATTGAAAAGAGATATTAACGACGTTATTTACACGCGTTATTTGAACAGTTCCAAGTATTTGTTGACCAACATTCTATGAATTTTAACCGCATCGTCAAGTTGCTTGGGCGTAATGTCGGGATGTTCCAACTCGAAACTATTGCATAGTTCTGCCAAATACGTATCGTTATTGAAATTCTCGAACGCATCGTCGATTTTCACAACGACATTGTACGAGAGAATTGGCAGAATTCTATTTGCCAAGCGGAGAGCAACAGCACGCTCTTCTTCGGAAAGCACTGTTTTACTGCACAATTCCGCTATCGTGTCGGCAAAATAGTCGGAACAAGATGTGAGCAACATCGTTTGCGTATGCAAGGCGTTGAAATAGTGATCACGGTTGTTCTCCATATCTTTCTCGCACAATTCTATCGCCCGTTGACAAAGAACAAACGCAATCTGAATCATTCGCAATTCGTCTTCCTCGTCTTCTATCATGTCGTAGTGATGCATCACAAGCAACGCTTTGGCTACTTTCCACACTTCCGCACTATTCCAGAGAATGTGCGGATATTCCATAACCGACTGATATACAAACGGTAATATATGTTGTGCCTTTGCTTGTTTCCCCTCGTTTGACAGTTCCAAAACGGAATTGACGACGGCAAGGACAACCTCTTCGGGATTTTTCATAGTTCCAAACAATTAAATCAGTGATAAAAGTACAGTTTTTTGAGAAAACAAAAATATCTTCGTCGTGAATTGCGATTTTTTTTATTTTTGAAAGATGAATTTTGTATGAAACGTTGGTTCACGATATTGAGTATTTTTCTCGTTTTTTTGTCTTGCAAAAAGCAAGAAAACGCACCAACCATTGATTGGAGAGACTACTACCCGTTGGAGGTAGGCAGTTCTCGCCTGTACGACTGTGAATCGATAAAAATTGACGTTTTAGCTGGTGTGAACGACACTTCCCGTTTTTTACTACAAGCCGATGTTGTCGGCATAATTTCCGACACGAACGGATGTGTAACATACGCCATAAATTGTAAACGAAAACTGAAAAACTCCGAAGAATGGACCTCGTATGTTTCTTTGAGCATACAACAATATCAGCATTCAATCGTGCGAGTGGAAGAAAATGTACCATATCTGATTCTAAAATTTCCTGCCAAAAAAGGTTTTTCGTGGGATGTGAATGCGTATAACACAGGAAATGAGCAACTTGCGCATTATTCTGACATCACCGAAGGGGAATACGAAGGAGTACATATTGATTCGGCAGCTACAGTCTTGTTACAAGATTTCAAATCATTATACACCTATCAATACGATGTGGAACAATACGCAAAACACTATGGCTTGTTGTACAAACAAACAATTGACGTGGAATCGCAACCAACGCAGGCAAACATTGATTTGAGCAAGCCCATTGAAGACAGAATCACCAAAGGAACGATACTAACTATAAAGCGGGTGATTTAAGTTCACGCCTCCTCCCCTTTCTTATTCATCACCACGTGTCCAATACTGCATCGCACACAATTTCCCTTACCACAATATTCGTTGAACAATTGCAACAAACCTTGCGACTCAAATGCATTTCGGGGCGTTATCGCATACTCGTTCCATTGCGAGATTATTGCATTCCTTTCGGCCGAAATCCGCATCAAAAACTGGTATGCCCGCTGCGTGAGCGTTTCGTTGTTTCGCTCTTTTCCATAGGCAAACAGAAATGGAATGACGGTATTTATCAAAATAGTTTCAACTGCCTGTTTTCCCAATTCTGACGAATGTTTCGGAGACTCCTTCTTAAACGAATAATGCGTTTCCCAATACTCGCTTGCCGTGCAACTAAAAATAGAGGAAAGTTCTTCCAATGAATTAATTTCCACAACCATAGAAACTAAACTATGTGTGCAGAACAACATTTTTGCAAACTGGGCGATACGAATCGTCGGGAAATTGTACGGACGCATTTTGGCAAACTGCCACCACGTGGGACTTATCGGTGTCAAATCATATTTCTTCTGTAAAAACTGATATTCATGCAACAAACGATTGCCATATTCATCAGTTGATTGTGCCAAAAGATTTGCTTGCCCAAACAATAACGCCTCCAACTGAAACAAGTCATCATGATGTTTTTCAATCAGATGCAACGGAAGCGACTGTGCCAAAAGTTCAAACGCTTCGGCATTCGTCTTAAAACCAAAATTTCGTGCAAGCAACTGATAAAGCGTTTCTTCCCAATCATTATTTGTTTTCGTATATAATTCCACAATACGATTTGACTTGTTTTCAAACCGTTCGGCTACCAAACGTTCCAGAAACAGTGAGATTCGTAACGAATCAATTGTCGGCAAATGCTTGCCACAACGGATTCCCAAAGGAATATCGGCAAGTTTCATATAATTATGGGTAACGTGCGGTAAAATAGGCATCACAAGTGTGGGAACGCGCTGATTCTGCTCGTTAAAAACGTCTTTGTCATATTCATAAACAACGTGAAGTATTACGCTATTGTATGACTTTTGTAATTGATGTTTATGGATATTCCAATCACTTGCCTTTACGTGAACCTCAACATCGCCAGCCCAGACGGTATCGCCGATTTTTATTTTCGCATTCAAGAAATCGGGACCGGCATTAGAATTGAACGTGCCGATTTTAATAACGGAAACAGGTTCGTTATCGGTAGTACATAACGTGTCAAGCCGCATCAACTGATGTTGCCAGACATACTGCAAAAATGCTTCTGTCATTATAATAATTTCTTAGGCGTGGTTGCTTGAAATTCTTTGAGATAAAACGGCTCAAAATATGCCACGTCGGCAAATTCTTGTCTGTCGTACATTTCCGATGCTATATCGCCGATAGTTTTTGCCGTCGTATAAATACCGTCAACAAACGTCACATTGTCACCCTCCAGCGTCGCGCGACACTTATTGCTACCATCGCCACACAAGAAATAGTGTTTTGTCGGCTCAAACGACCCCTTTGCCTCGTACGTCACGACCAAAGCATTTGTCTCACGCACATTCCTCATCTGCCAATCCCACTGCGACGTATAGACCTCCATACGACGTGCGTCAATCATCGGCATATAGATATTTCCTTCGTCGTCGTTGTGTACCGAATTTTTGCACGAAAGGGCCAAGGCCTGAAGCGTATCGACCGTAATAAGCGGCAACGAACACGCATAACAAAGTCCTTTTGCAACCGACGCGCCTATACGGAGCCCCGTGTAAGATCCCGGACCTTTTGACAATGCAATTGCATTACAATCAGCAATTTGTAGATTTCTTTCTTTGAGCAAGTCCTCAATCAAGACCGTCAATTTTTCGGAATGAGCGTTTGGCTCGTTCAACTCTTTGATAGCGACACACGTTCCGTCTTCGTGGATAGCGACCGAGCAAACGGACGTTGCTGTTTCTATACTTAAAATTCTTTTCATGATATATATGGATTTCCGTGTTTTTCTTCTCCTACCGTGGTTGCGTATCCGTGCCCGCAGTAAACAGTTACGTCGTCGGGCAACGAAAGTATTTTTGTTTTTATAGATTGTATAAGCAACTGATAATTTCCCCCATACAAGTCAGTTCGTCCTATGCTTCCTGAAAATAGCGAATCACCGCAAAAAAGCAGTTTCTCCGACTCGCAATAATAACATACACCGCCAATACTATGTCCGGGCGTTTCGAGAACAGAAAATTGAATGTTTCCTACAGAGATTTTCTCACCTTCATACACATAATGCGAGATTGAAGGCGGACGCTGAATCCCAATGCCGAACATAATGCTTTGTTCCTCCGAATTGTCGATATAGTATTGTTCTTTGGCATCGCCATAAAAAGCGATTGCAGGATATTGCTCCGCCAAAAACTTCGAGCCAAACGAATGGTCTAAATGACAATGGGTATAAAGTACTTTTGAGGGTACTAAACCATTGTCATTCAAAAAATCGACAAGCATTTTCTCTTCTTCGGGATAATAACATCCCGGGTCAATAATCGCACAATCTGACGAACTTTCGTCATAAACCACATACGTGTTTTCCTGAAACAAATTGAACGTAAACTGTCGTATTTTCATTTTGTGCGATTTAGTAGTACAAAAATATGATTAAATTATTAATGAGAAATTAAAAATCAAATAATTTAAACAAAAAAGCCCTGTCATTAAGTAAGGACAGGGCTTTAATATAAATATTATAAGAAAATCTTATTTCTTGTTCAAATATGCTTGTACTTCCGAGTTAGGAACGATTTCCTCAGTGAAGATATAAGCACCAGTTTTTTCAGACTTTACAGCTTTGATAACTTTTGTAAACTCT
>JAEEQV010000052.1:0-10565 GCA_016285445.1 Bacteroidales bacterium | reverse complement strand
GGTGAAAATTATTCTTGAAGAAAAATTACCCGATGTGAATGCGTTTGCCGACAATCCCAATATGTATCTCGGACAAACCACGGAACTCCACGCCACCCGCAATCCGTCCGACACTATCAGCTACACGTGGACACCCAACATTTGGATGACCGACAACACACTTCCTGTGGGGGAACTCGTTCCCGATATTGCAATTGATATGACATTCAGAGTTGTGGCAATCGACAGATACGGATGCCAAAACAACGACACGGTAAATGTGCGCGCCTCGGAATGGATTTGCGATATTCCATTTATTTTCGTGCCAACAGCATTCACACCAAACAACGATGGAAAAAACGATGTGATTCAAGTACAAAGCGGCGTGATTTCCGACCTTGAATTCGCAATTTTCGACCGCTGGGGCGAAAAAATCTTCGAAACTAACAACACTAATGACTTCTGGGACGGCACATACCACGGGAAACCACTTGCCCCACAAGTTTTTGTATATTATCTGAAAGCAACCTGCTTCAATGGTGAAGAATTTGAAGCAAAAGGAAACATTACTCTCATTCGTTAATGTTCAATAAAGCACTTACATATTGTGTATTATGTCTTTTTGCGATACAATCCTTCGCACAGGATATCCATTTTTCAAATTTCTATACCAACACGCTCAACGTGACTCCCGCCGATGCAGGTTTTTTTACGGGGAAATCCCGTTTTTGTTTGGCATATCGTGACCAATATCGCACCGTTGCCGACCCATATCAAACCTTTTCGGCAAATTTTGACGGGAAATACACCAAGCGACAATGGAATTACATTATCGGATACGGAATGCTTATTAATTACGATATGGCGGGCGATGCCGATTACACTACGGTCCAATTTGGAATACCGTTGGCACAGCATTTTCGTCTTGTGGGAAATACGGTCATTATTTCGTATGGCATTCTTCCGGCAATGCACTATAATACGCTCAATTACACCAAATTAACCTTTGGCGAGCAATTCGACGGCACGAAATACAATCCCGACATTCCTGTTACAGAAGCGTTTGACGGGAATTCCGCCGTTTATTTTGATTTGAGTGCCGGTGCACAAGGTACGTTCAAACCGCAGAAAAATCAAACCTATACGATAGGAGTGGCAATGTACAATCTCAATCAGCCCGACATTTCTTTTTTCAATGCGGGCGATGCCATATTGCTTCATCGGTTTTTAGTTCACGGAAATGCTATCATTGGAGTCACCAATAATATTGATGTCATTCCTGGATTCAAAATGCAGTTTCAAGGGAAGCAACACGAGTTTCATTTTGGTGGAATGGGAATATTTTATTTTGAGAATTCTGCCATATCGCAACTGCAAGCGGGTGCATGGTTTCGCTCAAAAAACAAGGATGCCGTTATTTTTGGCTTAGGTTGTCGTTATATGGGATTCGACATTATGCTTGACTATGACCTAAACATTTCGCGGTTGAGAACGGCCAGCAACGGTCACGGAGCAGCGGAAATCACCCTTACGTATATCGTGGAAAATTCAAATAAGAGCAAGAAAATGACGGCGGTACGTTGTCCGCATTCTTTGTAAAACTACCTTAACTCAAAGACTTTTATTCCCCCACCGAAAACCATTATGTTCAATGCCTGTCAAATCGATAATGCGGTCAACCACAGTATTGCATACATCCTCAACAGTTTGCGGTTTGGAATAAAATGACGGATTTGCCGGACAGATGATACCCCCTGCTTGTGTAATCAGTTCCATGTTTTTAATATGAATCAGGCTGAACGGCGTTTCGCGAACGGCAAGAATCAATTTTCGGCGTTCTTTGAGCATAACGTCGGCGGCACGGGTAATGAGCGTTTCCGCCGTACCGTGGGCAATTCGTCCCATTGTACCTACGCTGCACGGACAAATTATCATGGCATCGTATTTCGCCGAGCCAGATGCTATTGGCGAGAAGAAATCCGTATCGGCATATTCCGTGAAATCATAGATATTTGGTTTCGAGGGCATTTCGCACAGCCAGACATCCTTCGCCGTTTTGGAAAATACCACGCACACCTCGTCAATCTGATTCCGCAAGGCATTCAGTTTGTCGAACAAACATTGGGCATACAACGAACCCGATGCACCAGTGACGGCGACGATGATTTTCATATTATTGGGAATTACTGTAGAGACGCGATTAATCGCATCTCTACAAAATATTATTTTGATTTTTTCTGATTAGCCGCATTATATCGTGCATTCATCACCTTGAGAATGTCATTGGTAATGTTCAATTGCTCTTCGGCATACAACACGCTGCTTTGGTAAGCATTGTTCAAAATGATTTTGTATTTGCCGTCGGCATTGTAGAATTTAATGCAGGCGTGAACGCTGTCAATTAGTTGGTCGAGTAATTTTTGCTCCTTAAGGGCAAGTTCCTGCTGTTTCTTTTGCTGCTCGGCGTACAATGCCTGCTGACGTTGGCTCAATTCAGCCTCTTTCGCCTGTGCGTCGGCAGATGTTATGATTCGTTTTTCAATCTGATATTGAAAATCTTCCACGTCTTTTTGGAACTGTTCTGCCTTTTTCTGCAATTTTGCCTCTTCCGACGAAACCAAGTTCTGATATTGTTTTTCCAACTTTTGATAATACAAATAGTTATGCATTACTGAATCCACAATCACGTATGCGATTGGGAAATTTGCCTCTACCATTTCCTCGTCGGCAAAAATTGCGTCAAGCGTAGTATCGGCCTCGGTTACCGTCGGCTCATTCACCACTTCGGTAGAAGGTTTCTTTGCATACAAAACGAACAACAAAATGATTGCTGCTCCGAAAATAATGTTTACGATTAGGTTTGAATTTTTCATTGTCATTGTTTATTTTGGTAGAGACGTGATTAATCGCGTCTCTACAGGTTTAAATTATCGTTTTTCCTTAAAAAATTTCTGCATTAATTCCTCACATTGTTCTTTCAGCACGCCACCCACGACCTCGGTTTTGGGATGCAAGATTCTATCGTGCAGTTCCGACACGTTTCGTTTCACGTCGGAAGCGCCATACACAATCTTGCCTAACTGTTCCCAATACGCTGCGCCACAACACATTACGCATGGTTCAACCGTAACATAAAGCGTACATTTTTGCAAACATTTTCCACCCAGATAATTCGTTGCAATGGTAAATGCCTGCATTTCGGCATGAGCAGTCGGGTCATTCAACGTTTCCGACAAATTATAGGCACGGGCAATGATTTGTCCTTCGCACACAATCACGCAACCAATGGGAACCTCGTCCTTCTCGTACGCCATCTTTGCCTGCGCAAGCGCTTGCTCCATATAATATTCGTCGGTCTTTTTTTCTGCCATATTTCTTTATCCAATAAGCAAAAATATCAAAAATCTGCGGAATCCATTAAGCAAACTTTGAATAAATTGCCTAACTGGCAAGCAAATTGTGCCAACTGCAAAAAGTGATGATTTCACTGAAAAGCGTAAAGCAAATTTTCTCTCTATTTAAATTGCACAATTATAAAATAGTGTATCTTTGACACTAAACCGATAGAGATACAAAAATGAATAAAAGATTTTTATTTGGAATATTTGCAGGTCTTCTTTTGTTTTCAACAGCATACGGGCAAACAGAGCCGATGAAAACCGCCGACAGGCTAAAAATGTGGAAAGATTCTTTGAATTTGACCAGTGCGCAACTTGAAAAATTATGGACAATTGAAAAGGAGTACAACCCAGAATTTGACACGGTGAAATTCGACGGCGTTTTTGATGCTGCCAAAGCTCGTGAACATACGCGACAGATGAAAATCAAGGAAGTTCTTACCGAAAAACAGCAGATTCGTCTTGCACAAATGGAGGAAAACGAGAGAAAAGCCCAAGGGCAAACGGCTTCGGCACAAGCAAAAGCAAACGAGACCAACGGTTTCCCGAGCTACAACACGAATCCGCTTCCTCCCGACAAGACTGGCGTGGAGCATACTGCCATTGAAATTGCCAAACAAATGGGACTGGGATGGAATCTCGGAAACTCGTTTGAAGCAATCAAATACGTTCCCGATGAGACTCGCGACGACGGCGTTTGGCGACGTACCGACGCAAAGGAATATCCAAACGAATCGTTTGAGACGGCTTGGGGAAATCCTGAAGTTACACATCTCATCATTGACGGTATTTATAAAGCGGGATTCAACGTATTGCGTATTCCCTGTGGTTGGGATTTATATGTGTACGACACCGTGAATGCTAAAATTCCGGATTTTTGGCTGGCACGTGTAAAAAAAGCCATTGATTCGTGTCTTAACCGTCACCCCGACATGTATGTCATGCTCAACATTCACTACGACGGTGGTTGGTTGGAAACAAACTGTAACCCCGACATGCAAGAAATCAACAACAAAAAACAAAAAGCATACTGGGAACAAATTGCGACGTATTTCCGTGACTACAACGACCATTTATTATTTGCCGCTTGTAACGAGCCAAATGTGCACAATGAGGTTCAGATGAAAGTGCTTGCCTCATACGAGCAGACATTCGTTGACGCTGTTCGTTCCACAGGTGGGAAGAACTATTACAGAACGTTGATTATCCAAGGTCCTTCAACCGACATTGACGAATCGAAACGATTGTTCTATGCTATGCCGAAAGATGTTGTGGAAGGACGACTTATGTTTGAAGTTCACTATTACACGCCGTGGAACTTTGCCGGAATGACCGAAGATGCCGACTGGGGACACATGTTTTACTATTGGGGAGAACGGAATCTGAATCCGAAAGACCAGTATCGTTGCCCGACATATGGCGACTTGAATTTCATGAAAGAACATTTTGGAATGATGAAAGAAATGTTTGTTGACAAAGGTATTCCCGTTGTTTTAGGAGAATATGCCTGCAACCGTAAAGAATTTTCCGACACACTGATTCAACGGCTTCACAACCAGTCGCGTTTGGACTGGGATTATGAAGTGACCAAAAATGCTTTAGAGTATGGTTTGATTCCCGTTTATTGGGACAATGGTGCCATGCGCGAGCCGACTATGGGTATTTTCAACCGATTGAATGGGAAACCATACGACCAAGAAGTTGTTGATGTAATAATGAAAGCAGGTCGCGAGGCTAAAAAATATTGGAAATAACATAGATAGTTCCCAATTACCATTTAAATCTCAAAAATTCCGTTTTTTATGGCATATACGACAAGGCCTGCCGTGTTTTTTGCCCCTGTTTTCAGGAGTAAATTTTCACGATGTTTGTCAACTGTTCTTTTGCTGATAAACAGTAAATCGGCAATTTCCTGATTTGACAAACCCTTGCAGATATTATACAGCACCTCAATTTCTCGTTCTGTCAGGTCAAGAATGGCTTTCTCGTCTTTCTTCTTGTACATGTTGGAAATAATTCTGTCCAAGATTTCGGGAGAAAAGAAGTTGTTGCCTTCACTCACCTCGAGTATCGCCTTTTGCACGTCATCGAACTGCGAATTTTTCAAAAGAAAACCCTTCACGCCAACATCAATCATTTTTGAATAATATTCTTCCTCGGCATACATTGAAAGAGCAATTATCTTCAGGTCGGGATACATCTCCATGGCTGTCTTCGAAGCGGTAATGCCATCTACCACAGGCATTTCTATGTCCATCAGAACGACATCGGGAATGTTTTTCTTGATTTTTTGCAGGAAAATCTCTCCGTTTTCCGACTCTTCAATCTGCGAGATAAAGTCGCAATTTGACAAGAGAAATTTCAATCCTTCACGAAACAAAGAATGGTCGTCAATAAGATGTATGTGTAATGGTTTCATATTGAGATATTTATAGAAACGTGTGTTCCGTTTTTGTGAGAACTTTCAATGACAAAAGTACCATTTATTGATTTAATTCGCGACTCCATATTGGAAAGTCCCATTCCTTTATGGGGAAGATTATCAATATCGAAACCTATGCCGTCGTCGGTATAATTGAGCATGACATTTTTCTCGTCGTGACGGAGCACAATGAAAATGTTTTGTGCTTGTGCATGACGTAACGTATTGGTTATCAACTCGCAAATAACGCGATACAAGACCGTTTCAATGTTGAAATCATATCGTGTGTTTTTCAAATCTGAGTCAAACGAAACAACTGTGTTTTGTTTTATCATAATAGTGTCGAGAAACGATTTCACGGCACGTTCCAACCCAAAATTCGACAAAATATGAGGACTCAGTTTATTGGAGATTTCCTTAATCGTTATGATTGCCTCATCGATGGCAAAATTCGTCTTCAACAGAATCTGTTTGTTGGTTTCGTTGGCAATATCCTTATTAATAGCCGAAAACGCCATTTTTATAGACGAAAGAATGGGGCCCAATCCATCGTGGATTTCCTTGGCAAACATTTGACGCTCGTTTTCCTCGGTCTGCACAATGGCCGAAAACACACGATTTTCGTTCTCTTTGGCAAGATTTTCCATCTTCCTGATGTAGTTAAAAATCTTCTTTACATAAATAGTACCGACAAAAATCAAAAACGAAACGACTACCGAAATCCAGTTACTCAACATTGAAACGTCACGAAAATGTTCTTCGGAAAGTTGCGCAATGTAAATCAAATCATAAATACGCTGAATTGCCATCAAGGAAAAAGCAACCGAAAGTAAAATCCACGATATGTTGTATCGAGTTCGCTTAATCAGACTGATTGCGAGTATCGACGCACCCAGTTGCAACGCAACCGACAAGGATAGGGCAATGAATATCAGCATATCTTTTTTTTGTAAAGGTATTTATTATTTTGGAATGTAAGACTCTAAAAACTTTGAAGTGAATAAGAAACTGACATTTTATATTTTTTTCTATTTACTTTCCTCCGTTATTCATACTAAATTCACACGCACAATAACATTGGCGATACAAATCTAGTTCCTTGCTCAGTTCAATACTTCGCTTGTATCCGTCCTTTTTCTTGAAATCGTAGTGTGTGTACCCCTTCAGTTTTTCCCCTATTTCTTTTATTACGGTTGAATTTTTATGTGGACTGATGGTAAGAGTAGTTGCAAAATGTTCAAATCCAAGTTCTTGAGCCTTGCTTGCCGTTGCTGTCAAAAGAGTTTTGAAACAAGCGTGGCAACGAAGCCCACCTTCTTTTTCGTGTTCCAGACCAACAACCTGTTCCCTCCAAAAATCATGATTATAATCACCTATAATTAGTTGAACACCAAAATGTTTTGCAAGCTTCTCAATATATAGTTTTCTCTTTTCCCATTCTTCTCTCGGATATATGTTAGGCATATAATAATACAGCGTCACTTCCCACTCTTCGGCAAGCAAACGTTCAACCGACGCAGAACCGCACGGTGCACAACAAATATGAAGAAGTATTCTTTTCACAACGTAAAAATAGCCAAAATAAGCGTTGTAGGAAAGGTATTAATTAAAATTATTCCCGTTAAACGTTGACGCAGGGATTTGCGCAAGTGCAATTGCAAGATTATCGACAAAATCCTGCAATTTCTGCTTTTTTAGCATTGGTCTTGCCATAAGCGGAATGTCGGCTCGGAGAGTGATACGTATTCTCGTGTCGTATGGAGCAATCTGTTTCAGTTGAATCCAGAGACGAAACATTTCGGATCCTGCCGTGCCAATTTTGAGCGTTTTGTACGGGTCTTTTTCAAGAATCGACAATGTCAGACTCATTGCCGCCATTGCTTGAATCGTAATGGTGCTTTCGGTTATAGAAACTTTTTCCTTGATATCGTTGGGCAACAATGCGGATAAGTTTCTGAAATCAGAAATGAAATCAAACAATTGCTGGTCTTGGCAAGCGTTTTTGGTTATCTTGCTTACAAATTCGAGTTCTTTGCCCATTAAAATTCCGCAGATTTTGGATAACGTGGGAACGGAATCACATCACGAATGTTGGTCATTCCCGTTACAAACAACATCAATCGTTCAAAGCCAAGACCGAAGCCAGAATGTGGAACAGCGCCAAAACGACGAGTGTCTAGGTACCACCACATATCCTTCATAGGAATGTTCAATTCCTCGATACGTTTGTACAATTTATCGTAATCGGCTTCACGTTCCGAACCGCCAATGATTTCGCCAATGCCCGGGAACAAGATGTCCATAGCGGCAACAGTCTTGCCATCGGGATTTTGTTTCATATAGAATGCCTTGATTTCTTTAGGATAGCCCGTCAAAATCACTGGTTTCTTGAAATGTTTTTCTACCAGATAACGTTCGTGCTCGCTTTGTAAATCGGCACCAAAGCCTTCAATTTTATATTTGAACTGACCTTTCTGATTTGGTTTTGAATTCTTCAAAATATCAATTGCTTCGGTGTAGGTAAGTCTTTGGAAATCATTTGCCAAGACGAATTGTAATTTTTCAATCAATGGCATTGAACGTTCTGCCTGAGGTTTTGATTTTTCCTCTTGAATGAGACGATCCTGTAAGAATTCCAAATCTTCACGACAGTGGTCGAGAGCATATTGGATAAGATATTTGAGAAATTCTTCTGCAATGTCCATATCGTCGTTGATGTCGGCGAATGCGATTTCTGGCTCTATCATCCAGAATTCAGCCAAGTGACGTGTGGTATTTGAGTTTTCGGCACGGAATGTTGGGCCGAACGTATATACTTTTGACAATGCCATACAAGCCAATTCAACCTCCAGCTGACCAGAAACGGTGAGGTTGGTCATCTTTCCAAAGAAATCTTCAGAATAGTCGATTTTGCCATCTTCAGTTTTAGGAGGATTGTTCAAGTCCAACGTCGTAACCTGGAACATTTCACCAGCTCCTTCGCAGTCGGAACCCGTGATGAGCGGCGTGTGAATATTGTAGAATCCACGTTCCGTAAAGAATGTATGGATTGCGTAAATCATGCTGTGACGCACACGCATAATTGCTCCGAACAAGTTGGTACGGAAACGCAAGTGAGCATTTTCACGAAGAAATTCCAACGAGTGTTTCTTTGGTTGAATAGGATATTCGTCAGGGTTACAAAGTCCAAGTACCTCGAACTTTTCGGCAAGAACCTCTACACGTTGTCCCTTGCCTTCCGACGCTTTCAACGTACCTTCAACACTCAGTGAGCAGCCTACCGTGATTTTCTTCAGTTCTGCCGCATCGAAATTTTCTACATTGAAAACAATTTGGATATTTTGTAATGAAGAACCGTCGTTTAAAGCGACAAACATCACAAAACTGTTGCCTCTAAAATTCTTTACCCAACCTTTCACAACCACTTTTACATCAAGCTCCGTTGCCTGTAAAAGTGCCTTTATTTCAGTTCTACTTGCCATTTTCGTATTTTTTGATGCACAAAATTACACGATTTTAGAGATTTCACAATACATAGTAAAATTTGATTTGAGAAAACTCCACAAGAAAACTTTTTTGCTCATGATGAAAATCACGAAACATAGTAAAGACACGCATATCACGTCTCTAATTACTATTTATATTGTATCAATCGAGAAATGCTACCAACAGCCTCACCGTTCTTGGTAATAGTTTGGATTATCCAGTTACCTTGGGCATCGTATTCGTAGGTATATTGCATTTTAATCTCGTTTTTTATAGTTGACGAAACCATATTGGCAGCATCGTACTCGCATTGGAACATAGGCATCATCTCGCCCGTTTCCTGACGTTTCTGCACGTTTATCAACCGTTGGTTTTCATCATATTTCATTACACACAAATCATATTTATGTCCGTCGGTACATCTATATTCCACAAGGTTTCTCTGTGTATCGTACATCATCATGTTGACTTCGGAACTTAATTCAATCGATTTCCGTTTCGTTACATCTCTGAAATAACCTTTTACTGCTTTGACCAAATAACCTTCTTCGTATGTATAGACGGTACTTTCTACTAAATTGGTGTTCGAGTATGTTTTTACTTGTTGTTGAAGAACGCCCTTCTTATAGGTAAATTCTATTATCGACTCTCTCGCCTTGTCGCGCGCAGTCTCAATCTTCTTCGTCATCAAACCCTTGCCGTTATAATCATATACATACATTCTGTCAATACACCACGGTTTTGCAACTCCCTCACCAGCTTCATACAAATACACTGTTTCCGAAGTGTCTGTCAGGGTTTGCTTTTTCCACTGATCAGTATAAATATATTTATCAACGGCAGTTACCGTCGCTTTGCTATTTGGGTCTGCCTTTTGTTTGCCAGAGCCCGCAACCAAATACGCTTCGCTTGCGACACGACCTTTTTTATCGTAGGTAATGGCAACAATGCCATTGGCCGATTGTGCAATCTCAACCTGGGAATGAGTATTATAGACAAATGTGCAGATTTCCTTGCCGTCTTTGGTAATACTCACGGGTTGATTGTTTTCGTTGAACGCACACACCACCGACGCCTTACTGCGGGAAACGGTAATTTGAGATATGTTTCCCTTCATATTTTCCTCAATATTATATTGATTCAAAACTGATTGCAGACAAAATTCCGTATGATTTGCCTGTAAATTACGAGGAGAAAATGTTGTCTTAACTTCATCAGCGTTTTTAGTCTGAGCGAACGCGCTAACTGCAAGAATGATTGCAACTACAGAAAAAAGAAAT
>JAEEQV010000051.1:0-10679 GCA_016285445.1 Bacteroidales bacterium | reverse complement strand
CTTATAGGCATTTTTTATCTTTTTTTGCAAGGCAAGCACCACGGGACAAGTTGCGTCAATAATCGTGATGTTGTTTTGCCGTGCTATTTCGTAGGTTTCGGGTGGCTCGCCGTGGGCACGGAGCAACACGGTGCAGTCGTGCAAATCTTTGAATTGATCATACGAGATTGTAACCAGACCTTTGGCGTTTAGTCGTGAAACTTCAGCACCGTTATGCACAATGTCACCGAGACAATACAACGAGCCCTTTTCTTCGAGTGCTTTCTCCGCTTGATGTATGGCGTTAATAACCCCGAAGCAAAACCCAGATTTTGAGTCGATTTCTACCGTTGTATCTTGCTTAGAATCCATTCTAATTGTCCTTCACGTGTCATATTGCTTGTGTCAACCAAGATTGCATCGTCGGCTTGTCTGAGCGGACTTTCCTTTCGTGTGGAATCTATAAGGTCGCGTTGTTTCAGATTTTCCAGTATTTCGTCGAAATTCACCTTGCCTTCTTTTCCCATAAGTTCGTCGTAGCGACGTTTCGCACGGATTTCGGGCGATGCTGTCACAAAAAACTTGTAGTCGGCATTCGGAAACACCACAGTCCCAATGTCACGACCATCCATTATTACATTTGCGTTTTTACCATATTCCTGCTGTTTCTCAACCATTGCTTTTCGCACAAAACCGATTTTGCTCACAAGACTCACATCATGGGCAACTTCCATACTACGAATTTGTTTTTCTACATTAACATCATTTAAATAGGTGTCTTGCAGTTGCGTGTCGTTGTTTACCTGAAAACGTATATTGATTTCCCCAATCCGTTTTGCAAGATTTTCCTCATCGACCACGCCGTTCCTTATCAAATTGTTTTGTTGGCAAAAAAGCGTCACGGCACGATACATGGCGCCAGTGTCAACATACGTGAAACCAAGTCGTTTTGCCAGTGACTTTGCTATGGTGCTTTTCCCGCACGATGAATGTCCGTCAATTGCGATTATCATAAGCATTTTTTTTATTTCGACACACAGAATATAAAGTTTCAGCATTAAAAGCCAAGGTAAATGCGTTTCGTCCCCCTGCAACATGCTGTTTTGCCCAACCGTATGAAATTTGGAATCGAGAAAAATTCAGTGCTAATCCAACATTAAGTCCGACACCCTTTTTCGTTGTTCCAAACGATAGTTCATCAGATTTCTGATAATTGTAGCCAAGCATGGCGACAATATTTTTCCCTATAAATATCTCTGTGGAAATGTCAATGTGTTTTAGGAATTTTTTGCCAAATGTCACAAAAGCTCGCTCTTCGTCATCAACATACAAAGAAGATGTTGTTTTTTTCTTTTTCAGTTCTACATTTGAGATGTCGAATTTCTGCAAATTCTCGTAGGCAAGATTAAATTGCAACGGAGCGTGTTCCAACTTTTGGGAAATGCCCAAATCTATGCTGTATGGAATAGGTTCACGATTGCCGTCGGTGTAAGGTTTTAGCTGCCACCCCGCGTTTCGTACAGTTAACGAGGCACATGTCCGTTCTTTTTTGTACGTGATTCCAGCATCAAATAACATAGCATACGACGAATAACTTTCCAAATATGAAAGCAACGGCTTTATGTTTGCTCCTACTGTCAAGTGTTCTTTGATAGGATAAGACGCTCCACAAATCAGCAGATATTCTTTCGGGAAAAAATGTCCGGTTTCCGTGCCAGATTCGTCGTATCCATCGAACGTTCCGTAACTGATGAAATGAATGCCTCCAACCATTGTGATGTTATGTGAAAGTGTATGGGCAAAGCCGATGGATCCATATCCAATTCCTGATTCTTTTTGATGAAGCAATCCATAATTTCCCGTCGCTTCGTTAGAAAACGAGGAATCTAACAATGACGGATTTTTTAGGGCAAATGCAACTTTATTGTCAAGTTGCGTGATAATGTTTCCTCCAAATGCATTCTCAGATGCCGAATAGGGAAGTGTGACGAACTCAAACGTGGATGCACCTCCTATTTGAGCAAAAATAGAGAGTGGGGCAAGCAGTAGAAATAAAAGAATTCGTCTCATACATTATAACAATGATACAAAGTAAATGAAAAAATCTATTATATTTGCCCCAAACGTAAACATTATGAAGACAAAAAACAAAATTACGAGGAATGATTACCTGCTCGCCAACAAAAAAGCAAGTCGGGAGGAGGAAATCTTTGAACATGGACATTCGATTTGTCACAATCGAGTCCACAAGTCAAAAAAAGTGTATGACAGAAAAAAGATGAAGGCAGGCGACGGAAACCTGCCTTTTTATGGTGTCAAATCTCCTCGTTCTTTTGTCCGGTATTCGTTTAAAACCGCAAACGTGCTATTCGGTGTGGAGTGAATCAATTCTGCCGCAACAGTCGTGATTGGCCTTTTTTCAAATGTTTGCGTGTGACAGAAATTAAGATACTTGAATATCTGAAATCCGTTGAACCAGTTAAAGAACCTCTTGCGAAACTGGGCTTCCGTGGCCGTATTCTTTTTTATCTCGCTGATTTTTTTCTCGAATTCCGTAAAAGGGATAAAATCTCGTAATGACGGGTGCAAACTTGCGTAGAGGGTTTTTATGTTGTCTTTTTGTCTTAGTTCGGCTATGAGAGAAAAAAATTCTTGCAAAACGGAAAAGCTTTCGTTGGAATACGATAGATAAAGCGGATGTTCCATCGTCATAAGTTTTCCCATGGCAAAGCCGGTACCAAACGGCACTCGGTCCGAAATGCGGGAAGACGGGAAAATGGTAGTCGTGTTGATTTCGCCTATGTGTTCGGTTTGAAATAGTTTTTGAAGAAAATAAAAATCCTCGCCTGCCTGACGTTTGTTCATTCCTCCTTGACGACAGTAGGCCTTTGCCCGTAATGAAAAACTTGACCCGACAGTGTGATACGCATACGGAAATCCTATTCGTTTGAGTTGCTCCACATAATAGCGTAAGTGCAACTCATATTGTGCTATGGCTTCATATTGTGCCGACGGCAGTTTGCCTTCGAGCGGATGCTCAAAATAGATGTTTGCGGCAGTGCAAGTCGGATGCGTAATGTAATACTGTTCTATTTCACGAAGATAATTGTTTGCCACAAGAGAATCGGAGTCGCACGCAACAATAATTCCATCTGGATTGTCGATGGAGGCAAAACGGTGCGTTGCCTCATCCATCGCTATTTTTCGGGCATAACCCACACCTGCTTGTTTTGCAGGAATATCGGATGCCAAAATGGGCAAAACCTTACACGTTTCGGAAGAATTTGTTTTTGCAAAATAACATAATTCCTTGTAGGTCGAAGCATTAAAATCCTTGACGCTCTGCGATGCTGTTTCGCTATAATTGACGGCAACAATAATTTCAACTGCACAATCAGTTTTCTCGCAATCTAAAAGCGATTGTAAGGTTTTGAGAATATCGGGCTCATTGTAGCACGGAATTGCCACGATAATGCCGACATTTTTTTTCACCGACTCAGATAATCTTTGTGGAAATGCCTCAAAACGAGTAAAATATGTCTCAAAAACGGGAAGCATTAGATATTGAAAATAGAACGGGCGTTATTCGTCGTAAAATCCATTACTTCGTCAACTGAGCATTGCAATATTTCTGCAAGTCTTTCAGCCACGAATGCCACATACCCCGGCTCGTTGCGTTCGCCACGGTGTGGAACAGGCGTGAGATACGGATCGTCGGTCTCGAGTACGATTTTATCGCGAGGGATGAGTTTCACCACTTCGGGCAAATGCGAGGTCTTAAACGTGAGAACACCGCCAATGCCGATGTGAAAGCCCATATCTATCACTTTGAACGCTTCTTCCTTGGAGCCTGAAAAACAATGAAAAATGCCTTTAAAATTCTGCGAAGGCAAATCCCGAAGTGCCTTGTACGTCTCGTTGAATGCCTTCCTAACGTGAATAACGACGGGCAAATCCCGCTCTTGGGCAATTTCCATCTGTTTTGAAAACACTATTATTTGTTGTTCCAGAAAAGTTTTGTCCCAATATAAATCGAGTCCGATTTCGCCGATTCCCACAATGTCTCGTTTGGGTAGTTCTGCGAAAAAAGCATCCAATTCTTGCTGAAAATTCTCGTTTACTGATGTTGGGTGTATGCCGAGCATGGGGAAACAAATGTCGGGATATTGCTGAGCGACCGAAAACATTCGCTCACGAGAGGTCGAATCTATGTCGGGAAGGATGATTTTTGTCACCTTTTGTGAAACGGCTCGCTTGATGATCTCATCACGGTCAGCGTCAAATGCTTCGTCATATACGTGGCTGTGGGTATTTATGATGTACATTGGGGTAGAAGATATTTGTTCTTATGTGTTTATTTTTACAAAAACAAAAATACAAAAAGCAAAGAAGTTGTTTTGAAATCATGTGAAAAATTGTTCGTCATAAGAAAAATCCCCATAGCTGCCCAACGAGGCTTTTTTGCAAAAATCTTTATCTCACCGAAAAAAATGTTTAAATAAAACGGGAACGAATAATACTCCCGTAATGCTTCAACACTCACAAAATACATATTTGCGACAACTCTTTTGAAATTCTGTCAATGCCGGATTGGATTTTCTGTACTTGTGCCTTGCGGGGGCTTTGAAGTTCATTTGACAGAAAGAGAAAAATTTTTAAAACCTCTTACAATATCATATTACATAAATTTATTGTAACTTGCCGAAAATTAAATGCGATGGGTTTATTTGACTTTTTTAAGGGAAGCAGTCAAAAAGAGGCACTTGACAAAGGTTTGGAAAAAACCAAAGAGTCGGTTTTGAAAAAAATCACTCGTTTGATTGCTGGAAAATCAACGGTTGACGACGATGTGCTCGACAATTTGGAGGAAATTCTTATCACCTCCGATGTGGGTGTCGATACTACCATTCGCATTATTGAACGGATTCAGGATAGGGTTGCCCGTGACAAATTCATCGGCACCGACGAACTGCAAACGATTCTCCGTGAGGAGATTATGAATTTGCTTGCTGAAAATGACAACGATATTTCCGAAAATTTTCTTGACATACACACAAAGCCATACGTCATTATGGTCGTTGGTGTGAATGGTGTGGGAAAAACGACCACCATTGGCAAGTTGGCGGCAAAATTCAAGGCTGCAGGAAAAAAAGTCTATCTCGGTGCCGCTGATACGTTCCGCGCAGCTGCAATAGAGCAATTGGAGGTGTGGGCAAACCGTGTGGATGTTCCTCTCATAAAACAGCAAATGGGTTCAGACCCCGCTTCGGTGGCGTTCGACACGCTCAATTCTGCCATAGCAAACGATGCCGATGTGGTGATAATCGATACGGCTGGTCGTTTGCATAACAAGGTGAATTTGATGAACGAGTTGACGAAAATCAAACGTGTGATGCAAAAACTGATTCCCGAAGCTCCGCACGAAATTTTGTTGGTGCTTGACGCTTCCACTGGTCAGAATGCTTTTGAACAGGCAAAACAGTTCACCAAGGCAACCGAGGTAAACGCACTGGCTCTCACGAAATTGGATGGTACAGCAAAAGGTGGAGTTGTCATAGGAATTTCCGACCAATTCAAAATTCCGGTAAAATATATCGGCGTAGGTGAAGGAATCGACGACTTGCAATTCTTCAATAAAAAAGATTTCATCAATTCGCTCTTTGAATAATATGGCTACACTGCTTTACAACGGACATATTATAAACGAAGGCAAAGAATTTCAAGGTAGTATCCTGATTGATAATCAATATATTACAGAAATCTTTCAAGGCGAAGTTCCTTCTGCTCTTTTGCAAAACGCCGAAGTGATTGATTGCACCGGGAAACTCATTATTCCTGGCGTTATTGACGACCAAGTTCATTTTCGAGAACCCGGACTGACACACAAGGCGACAATGGCGACAGAATCGCGTGCCGCATTGGCTGGCGGCGTCACTACGTTTATGGATATGCCCAACGTGGCACCGCAAACGACAACGATTGAAAATTTGGAACAGAAACTTGCTATTGCTTCCGAAACGGCGTTTGCCAATTATGCGTTTTATTTTGGCGCAACGAACACTAACATTGACCAAATTCGTGCATTAGACACGCACTTGGCTTGTGGAATTAAGATTTTTATGGGCTCAAGCACGGGAAATATGTTGGTTGATGATGAAACGACGCTCAAACAAATCTTTTCGGAAACGAAGATTCCCGTTGCCGTCCACTGCGAAGACGAAGCGACCATAAAAGCCAATCTGGCTCTCTATCAGCAAAAGTATGGCGATGAAATTCCTTTTTATTGTCATCCCAAAATTCGAAGCAACGAGGCGTGCTATAAATCCACGAAAAAGGCTATTGAACTGGCACAGCAATGCGACACGCAACTCCATGTGTTACATCTTTCTACGGCCGAAGAAATGGATTTGTTCTCAACCGACGAGTTGCGAAACAAACGAATCACGGCAGAAGTTTGCGTGCATCACTTGTGGTTTACCGACGAATATTATAATGAAAAAGGTGCTCTTATAAAATGTAACCCCGCCATCAAGACGGAACGCGACAGAACGGCACTACGCCAGGCGCTGGTTGACGGAAAAATCGACATTATTGCCACTGACCACGCACCGCACACGCTTGACGAAAAACTTCGTCCATATACAAAATCAGCGTCGGGAATGCCTTTGGTGCAACATTCCCTTCTGGTTATGTTGGAATTATACAAGCAAGGCGTTGTTACCTTGCCGCTTATCGTACAGAAAATGTGTCATAATCCAGCAGAACTCTTTGGTATTCAGCAACGTGGGTATATTCGCAAGAATTATTTCGCCGATATTGTGATTATTGACGAATCACAAAAAACAACCGTTTCCAAAGATTCTATTCTTTATAAATGTGGTTGGTCGCCTTTGGAGGGGACAACATTCTCCTCATTGGTTGAAAAAACATTTCTTAACGGAACGTGCGTTTACGACAACGGAATCGTTTCCGATATACGAAAGGCACAACAAATTACGTTCTCACACTAAAAATTACTTATACAATGAAAAAAATTTTTTTAGCTCTTGGTTTTCTCTTTTGTTTGAATCCGATTTTTGCCGACGAAGGCATGTGGTTGCTCAATATGCTTGATAAATTAGGCATACAGCAGAAAGGATGCAAACTTACACCTCAACAAATTTACGACATTAACAACTCGTCGTTGAAAGACGCTATTTTAGGGCTTTCCGAAGCCGACCGCCAATACAATTTCTTTTGTACGTCGGAACTTGTTTCGCCACAAGGATTGGTGTTCACCAATTACCACTGCGGTTTCGAGATGATTCAAAAGCACACGAGCATTACCAATAATTATATTGACAACGGTTTCTGGGCAATGAACGCCGACGAGGAGTTGCCAAACGAAGGCATTTTGGCTACACGCGTGGTTGCCATGTACGACGTGACCGAACGGGTGCTGTCGGCTTTGAACGAGGCAAAAAATCCAATGCAAGATACTGCAGCTGTGTACGACGATGATAATGAAAAGGAAATTTCATCGTCGTCGAAATCGATTTTTGAGAAAATCATTGCCAGCGTTACCGACACATGTTCTTATGGTGCTTCGGTAAAATCGTTTTTCGAGGGAAATCAATATTTTCTGTTTGTGTATGAGACATTCAAGGACGTACGTTTGGTAGGTGCTCCTCCTCGCACAATCGGAAAATTCGGTGACGAAACCGACAACTGGATTTGGCCTCGCCAAACGGGTGATTTCTGCGTTCTTCGCGTCTATACCGACGAATCGGGTATGCCAGCCGAATATTCGGCAAAGAACAAGCCGCTTTCTCCAAAGCATTTCTTGCCAGTTTCGCTGAAAGGCGTTGAAGAAGGTGACTATGCGATGGTAATGGGATTTCCCGGCTCTACCGACCGTTATCGTTCGGCCGACGATATTAAGTATTTCCAACAACTAAACAACGCCACCGTGAAACTGATTGGCGACATTTCGCTGAATACCTTTAAAAAATATATGAACGCCGATAGTTTGATTCGCATAAAATATGCCTCGAAATATGATTCAATGAGCAATTATTGGAAATATAGCATTGGTCAAAACAAGGGAATCGTGGATTTGGACGTGGTCGCAAAGAAATATCATTTGGAGGATGATTCTTTGAAATCGTGGATAGAAAAAGATTCTGCACGTATCGAGAAATATGGAAAGGTAATTGAGACGTTGTCAAATTATTATACGAACTATTGTGTGGAAAATTCTCATCTCGTAATGTTAAATATTGGAATTCTCAACATTGTGGAATCTTTGATGTTTATGTACGATTGTATTGATATCCTTGACGCAATGGAAACTCGCGACCCCGTGATTATCAAGCAAATGCAAGTTGAGAAAAAAGATGCTGCAAAGAAATTCTTCAAAGATTACGATGCGTCGGTTGACAAGGCGCAATTTATTGCTCTAACCTATGCGGCATGGTACAATATGAATTATCCTTTGTATCGGAACAAAAATTTTGCCTTAATGAAAAAATACAAGGGCGATGTTGCCAAATATGCCGATGCAGTGTGGGCAAAATCAATTTTCACCGACGAAAATAGATTCTATCAATTTCTTGAGAAACCCGAAAACTACAAGAAATTTGTTTCCGATCCAATGTTTGACTTGCTTCGTTATTCAATTAGCGAGTATTTCGCCTTGAAAGATGCTCTTGCAAACCCAGCGATTGATTCGGCAAATACCCTGTACGTCGATGCCATTATGCAAATGTATCCCGACTCATTATTTTATCCCGACGCAAATTCCACGATTCGCTTGACCTACGGAAGCGTTGGCAGTTATGAGCCCAAAGATGGCGTTTCTTATCATTATTATACGACTTTGAAAGGCGTGATGGAAAAGAAAGACAATTCAAATCCCGAATTTCAGGTTCCCGAGAAATTGGAAGAATTATATAACGCAAAAGATTTCGGACAATATGCCGACAAAAATGGCGAAATGCCTGTCTGCTTCATTACCAACAACGATATTACAGGCGGAAATTCTGGAAGTCCCGTGATGAATGCCAACGGCGAACTGATTGGTTTGGCGTTTGACGGAAACTGGGAAGCAATGAGCGGCGACATAATCTATGAACCGAAATTGCAACGCACAATCGCCGTTGATGTGCGCTATGTTTTGTTTATTATTGATAAATTTGCAAACGCAGGATATTTATTAGACGAATTAACTCTTGTAAAATAATGGATATGAAGGCTTTTTTAATGACATTAACGATAGCGTTGCTCGCAGTTGCAGTGCTTTGTCTGGTTTTGATCTTGAGAAAGAAAGTGCTCAATGACTATCAAAAGAAGGCAGACGAAGCCAACGAGTTCATGAAGTCTTTTTGGGAAAACGAAAATAAAAAGCGTGAATCCGAACAAAAAATCGAGAATGCAAAAATCACCATTCCATTGCGCATTCAGGCATACGAACGACTTGTGCTTTTGTTGGAACGCATAAAACCCGAGTCAATGTTGCTTCGCGTTATGACCCCGCAAATGACGGCAGGATTGCTTCACCAAGAATTGCTCATTACCGTTCGTGCCGAATTTGAGCATAATCTTTCGCAACAAATCTACGTCTCGCAAGAGTCGTGGAATGCTGTGAAACTTGCCAAAGATAGTCTGGTGCGACTGATAAACGAAGAAGCGGCGAAGATTGCGGCAGGGGCTCCGGCTACCAATTTGAGCGAAGCGATTCTCACACAAACGATTACACAACAAATCAATCCGATACAAAACGCTTTAAGCATTCTGAAAAAGGACGCTGAAAACTTTATGTAGTTGTGAATTTCCAAGATTTTTCCCAGATATTTCTCACACATCCGCAACTGCAACAATTACGGAAAGACATTGAAAACAATCCCACGTTTAAGGGATTGTTGCGAGGGTTAAATGGCTCTGAGCCAATGTTTTTCATTGCACATTTGTTTAATCATTTCAAGAAAGATGTTTTGTTGCTTTTGCCCGATGCCGACGAAGCGTCGGACGCATTGGACGATTTGACAAGCATCTTGGGGGCGAAATACTCGCTCCTTTTTCCGTCGTCGTACAAACGTTCTCTGCAATACGACCAAGCTGACAAATCCAATATGTTGCTTCGCACCGAGGCATTGGAACAACTTACCAGACACGAATTCCCGCACATACTTGTAACCTATCCCGAAGCCGTAGTGGAACAAGTAATTTCGCAAAAGGAATTTCAACAGAAAGTTCACGTTTTACACAAAGGCGAACAAGTAGATACGCAGTTTATCAACGACATTTTATATGAATTTGGCTTTGAGCGTGTTGATTTTGTAACTGTTCCCGGACAATTTTCCGTCAGAGGTAGTATCATCGACATTTATAGTTTTTCAAACGACCTTCCATATCGTTTGGACTTTTTCGGCGACGAAATAGAAAGCATACGCACGTTCAACGTCGATGACCAACTTTCGGTGGAAACCGTTGATGAAATCAACATTATTCCCGACATTCAAGGAATGCGGAAAAACGTTGCTTACACGCCCATTTTCAGTTACTTACAATCACCAATCGTATTTTGTAAAAGCATTACCGAATCGGTAAGTCGCATAGAAAAACTTGCCGTTCAGACCGAAAAAATTTTCAAAGCCGACGAGGAAAAGGCAAAGAATTTAGCACAGATATTACCCATTAATTCGTTTACCACGTTTGCAGAA
>JAEEQV010000050.1:0-10688 GCA_016285445.1 Bacteroidales bacterium | reverse complement strand
TGTTTTGACGAGCTTCACGAATATCGACAGATTCTGCGTCTTTTTTAATTTCTGCATCTTCTCCAAATTCGCCAAGAAGCAATTTATAATGCTCATCTGTGATTTTTGCAGACGGATTATTCTCGATTTGTATACCTTTACTTTGTAGGAATTCGACAATTCTGTCCATTCCCGTGTTAAATTCTTGTGATACTTTTCCTAATCTTGCCATAAATAAATTGCTTTTATTATTGTTGTTGTCCGAGCGATTATATGAAATTAGTCTTCAAATTCTTCTTTTAAGATTTTAAGAACATCATCGATGGTCTCTTCTTCCAAATCGGTACGACGCAACAATTCAGCCTTGTCCAAACGCAACACGCTCTTCGCCGTATCGCATCCAACTTTCTTGAATTCGTCGATTACCCATTCGTCGATTTCGTCAGTAAATTCGTCAAGATCAACGTCTTCCTCCTCTTGAACATTATCACGGTAAACTTCAATATCGTAGCCGGTCAATTGGATTGCCAACTTGATGTTTGCGCCACCTTTTCCGATTGCCAACGAAACTTGGTCGGAAGGCATAAATACTTCTGCACGTTTTTTAGCCTCATCGATAGAGATGCTTGTGATTTTTGCAGGGCTCAACGCACGTTGTACATACAATCTTGGATTTGACGAATAGTTGATTACGTCGATATTTTCGTTACGCAACTCACGAACGATACCATGGATACGAGAACCTTTCATACCAACACATGCACCAACTGGGTCAATTCTTTCGTCGTAAGATTCCACGGCAACTTTTGCTTTTTCACCTGGGATACGAACAACTTTCTTGATAGTGATAAGTCCGTCGAAGATTTCAGGAACTTCCAATTCAAACAAACGTTCCAAGAAATATGGCGACGTTCTTGAAATGATTACGATAGGCGTGCCATTTTTCAACTCAACACGAGCTACAACACCGCGAACCGTATCGCCTTTCTTGAAAAATTCGCTTGGTGAAGGAATTTGTTCTGTTTTTGGAAGGTATAGTTCGTTGCGTTCTTCGTCAACAAGCATGATTTCCTTTTTCCAAGGTTGCCAAACTTCACCAGTAACAATTTGACCGATTTTTTCCTTGTATTTCATATAGATGTTGTTCTTCTCCAAATCCATAATTCTTGAAATAAGATTTTGACGGATAGAAAGAACTTCGCGACGGCCGAAATCCGATATGCTGATTTTTTCTGACACATCCTCGCCAATTTCGTAGTCGGCATCAATTTTTTGAGCTTCAGAAAGTGAGATTTGACTTAAAGAGTCTTCTACGGCATTGTCAGCAACAACTTCGCGGTTATGCCAGATTTCAAAGTCACCTTTGTCAACATTGATAGTAATGTTGAAACTTTTTTGGATTTTCTCGTCGTCTTCAACGTTGAATTTACGTTTTAACAAGTTAATCAACACTTCTTCCAGAATCTTAACCATTGTAGGACGGTTAATGTTCTTGTCCATTTTGAACTCAGAAAAAGCTTCTGCCAAATTTTGATGTTCTACTCTCATCGCTTTACAATTGTTTTTTTGATACTTAAATTTTAGATTATTTTATTTTTGAACATAATTACACATTCGGTTTTTTGTATGTCGGAAAATGGAATGAACGTCTCGAATTCCATTTCTTTTTTCTTGTTTTTCGGTGGAACTTTCACCACATCGATATGTTTTACTTTCACACCTTCATCCGTTACTTCAAGTAATGTGCCCTGATATTTTCTTTCAGAAGTAGTTACGGTTACCATTTTTCCGATATTTTTTAAATATTGGCGATGAACTTTAAATGGTTCCGACAAACTTACCGAAGAAACGGTCAACTCAAAATCTTCTTTGTCTCTATCAAGGTGCTCTTCAATAAAATGACTTAGGTCAACGCAAGTATCAATATCAATAGATGAATCTGCATCCATTTCTATCGTAATGACATTGGCAGGAGTAATTGTTAGGGAAACCAAGAACTTATCGGTTCCCGAAACGAATTGTTCCACTAACGCCGTAATCGTGTCTTTTTCTATTGCCATTTTATTGTATTTTAAGAAAAAAAAGAGGGGACTGAACCGTCCCCTCATCAAATTTTCACGAGGCAAAGATAACTAAATTTCAATAAATTGCAAGATTTTACAACTTTTTGTTTAATTTCGGCACATATTTTTGAGATTGAGACGATGAAATTTTTTACTACAATTCTGTCTGTGTTATTGGCTGTTTCCACCTATGCGGCGGAATATTCCATCTCGTTGGCTGTCAAGGGTTTTGCTGGGCAATATGCTTTCCTGACGAAGGTGGAGGGTGATTTATCTATGTTGACCGACACGTTGGTTGCCGATCGTTACGGAATGTATAAGACCACGTTCACCGATGAAAAAGAGACCGGTTTTTACAAATTTATTTTTCCGCAGTTAAATAATGCTGAGGTTGCGTTTATCTTCAACAAGGAAAATGTAGCTCTCTCAACCGAGGCAATTAACCCCAATGCGTATGTTCAGGTTATTTCGTCAAAAGAAAATGACTTGTATTATCAGTTTCAGGCAAAAAATGCGTTGTTTGAAAACCAATGCGGATTGTTGGAAATGATTTATGAAAACTATGTCGGCGATGATTTCCGTTCTCAAGCGGAGTCGGAATATACTCGTTTGCTCAACGAGTATTACGACGACATTGACGGTTTGCGGAAACGGGGAGAATCGACGTTTGCGTGGAAAGTGATAAAGTCTTCCGTGCGACAAGTTCCGCCTATGTTGGTCTCACAGGCAGAAAAGAACACGTTTTTGAAATCGCATTTCTTTGACGCTGTTGATTTTACCGAAACAGGACTGATAAATTCCGAGGTTTTCACGTCGGCTGCCGTACAATATTTGTCAATTTACACGGCGAATATTCAGCAGTCGAATAAGAACGGTATTTTTATGTCGGCTGTCGATACTATTATGAAAAAGGCATCGGTGAACGACGAGACCTATGAATTTGTGGTGAATTATCTTTTGGGCGGATTTGAGTCAATGGGAGCGTCGGAAATTGTTACCTACATTTCGCAACAATATCTTACCGAACATCGTTGTGCGAGCGAAGACGCTTCGACCTTGAAACGAAAGGCATTGAGCAATACGGAACTTGCCGTTGGCAAACAAGCTCCGTTGGATTTACTTACTGCTATGAATTACAAGAAAGATATTGATTTTGCCAACGAAAATGTGGTTATCGTGTTTTGGGCTACGTGGTGCGGTCATTGTGTGGAATCGCTTCCCGAAATCGTGGATCATTATGCAAAACTATCGAAACCGAAATATAAATTGGTTACAATTTCTTTAGACGCGTCAACAAACGAGTGGGAAGAATTTATAGATGCTCATGCAAGTTTTTCAAAGTCAAAGAATTTGATTGACACCGACGGCTGGGACGGTAAATTGGCGGAGACGTATTGTATTTATGCTACACCGACAATATTCATGCTTCAGCGAGGAAAAATCGTGGCAAAACCGATAGAATCATCGGAATTTTTTGAAATGTTAAAACGACTCAAATGGGAATAAAGATTGTACGATATATACCAACCATTCTTTGGCTTGTGGCTATTCTCGTTGCGAGTTTTATGCCTTCGCAACATTTGAGTCCGCAATTAATGTTGTTCCCTCATCAGGATAAGGTGATTCACTTTGCAATGTATTTTGGTTTGGCATTTTTGTTTTTGTATGATACAAAAAAATCGCAAAATTTGTCAAACGTATTTATCATTGTTTCAATTGTTTGCATAACCTGTCTTAGTGGATTGGTTGAATACTTGCAACCCATCTTGAGCAATCGAAGTAAAGATGGATTTGATTTGTTTGCTAACGGAACTGGTGCCATAGTAGCAGGGAGTATAATAAAGTTATTCTTTTGTAAAAACTACGAACATGAAAATGAAGTTTAAAATAGTGTCGCATCGTCTTCTTGCCCTGCAAATTGCAATAATTTCCGCACTTTGTCTGGCGATTGTGTTGGTCGGATTGCATTTTGTCGATTCCGAATATACCGTTCTCGTGAGTGTGCTTGCATTTTTTGTAATGCTTGTCGCAATGTATTTTATTACAAGACAACTCATTCGACGTTTTGTGATTGAAAAAGTTCGCCCTATCTATAAAATTATTCGTTCGGCACAAACTCCCCGTTTCAAGGAAGTGGTGAAGGCAAGCGACAACCTGATTGCCAAAGCAGCCGAGGATGCCGAGGAATGGGCAAAAAAGAAAGAAGAGGAATTGGATTTCTTGAAACGACAAGAAAATTTCCGAAAAGAATACATTGGCAACGTGGCTCACGAACTCAAAACGCCAATCTTTACCATTCAGGGTTATGTGTCAACATTGCTTGACGGCGGCCTGTACGACGAATCTATCAATCGCCAGTATTTGGAACGCACCGACAAAGTAATTCAACGTATGACCTCTATTGTAAAGGATTTGGACGCCATCTCTCGCTTGGAGTCGGGAGAACTCAAGATGGAATATACCACATTCAACATAATTGACTTGGTGAACGAAATTTTCGAGGCACAGGAATATCTTGCAAAAGAGCGGAGTGTGACGCTCAATTTGGAAATGCAACAGCCCAAAGCGCTGATGATGGTATATGCCGACCGAACAAGAATCAATATGGCGTTGTCGAACTTGGTTACCAATGCCATAAAATACAACAAACCCGAAGGCGGTTCGGTACGAGTTCGCTTCTTCGACATGGACAATCGCTGGCTGATAGAGGTTTCCGATACGGGTATCGGCATTCCACAAGAATATCAAGACAGAATTTTTGAACGATTTTTCAGAGTTGACAAAAGCCGTTCACGCGAACAAGGCGGAACGGGTTTGGGCTTGGCAA
Source organism: Bacteroidales bacterium (assembly GCA_016285445.1). GTDB lineage: Bacteria > Bacteroidota > Bacteroidia > Bacteroidales > UBA1715 > UBA1715. Next base: position 5,819 of record JAEEQV010000050.1, on the reverse strand, counting down.
TCGTGAAACACGTGGTTGAAGCCCACGGCGAGACAATCACGTTCAAAAGCACGTTGAATCAAGGAACGTCGTTTTCATTCACCATAAAAAAAGGCAATGTCCGATAATATGAATACCACAAAAACCATATTGATTGTTGATGACGAGCCGGATATTGTGGAAATTCTGCGATATAATCTTGAAAAAGCCGGCTATACGACATTGACGGCACTGAATGGTTTGGACGCGGTAAATTTGGCGAAACAACATCATCCCGATTTGATTTTATTAGACGTAATGTTGCCCGATATGGACGGCATTCAAACGTGCGAAACCATTCGGAGCAATCCTGACCTACAAGGAACGATTATCGCCTTTCTTACGGCTCGGAGCGAGGATTATTCGGAGATAGCAGGTTTTCAGGCCGGCGCCGACGATTACATAACAAAACCTATTCGACCCAAAGTTCTTATTTCGCGGATTCAATCGTTACTGAAACGCTCAAAAACGGCAAACGAAGAGTCTAAAACGGTGGAATACAACGGAATAAAACTCGACAGGGAAAAAATCTCCGTCAGCGTGAACGGAAAGACTATGAGCTTGCCCAACAAGGAGTTTAAAATTTTAGATTTGCTGATTTCCAAACCCGAACGTGTGTTCACTCGTGAAGAAATCTATTCGTTGGTGTGGGGTAACGAAATTGTGGTTGGCGACAGGACTATCGACGTTCACATTCGTAAACTGCGTGAGAAATTAGGCGAACAATATATTTTTACAATAAAAGGAGTCGGGTACGTATTTTCCCGATAGAGTTATGGCAGATATAAAAGCGTGTATTTTCGATATGGATGGCGTGCTGGTAAGCACCGAAATATACCATTTCAAGGCGTGGAAACGGTTGGCCGACACGCTTGGCATTTCAATAGACGAGAAGTTCAACGAGAACCTCAAAGGCGTGAGCCGCTCGGTTTGCATTGACTTGATTCTGAAACATGGCGGCGTTGAAAAGACACAAGCCGAAAAAGACGCCTTGGCAGCACAGAAAAATGCGTGGTTTCTTGAATATGTTCAGACTGAAATCACTCCGGCAAATGTCTATCCCGGCGTGATAGATTTCCTGAAAGCGATTAAAAGCAAAGGTATTAAGACAGCCATTGGCTCGGCAAGCAAGAATGCTCCGTTGTTGATAGACAAACTTGGCATTCGAGACTATTTCGACGCAATTGTCGATGGCAATATGATAACAAAAGCCAAGCCCAATCCCGAAGTTTTCTTGAAAGGAGCCGAATTGATTGGCGTGGAGCCGTCGCAATGCGTTGTTTTTGAAGATGCCATAAGTGGCGTGGAAGCGGCAAAAAACGGCGGTATGCATTGCATTGGCGTTGGCTCGCCACAAATGCTCAAGAAAGCCGATTTCTGCATAAAAAGTTTTACGGAAATGACAGTTGAACGCTTGCAAATGCTCTGAAATTAAAAACACAAAATATCCTATAAATACAATACTTTTATAAAAAAACGAGTAACTTGCACAAAAATATTTGAGATGAAAAGACATATTCCTAATTGTATCACATTGTGCAACTTATTGTGCGGCGTAGGTTCAATAATTGTATCAACAACGCAATTGATTGACTTGGAATGGGCGGTGTTCCTCATTTTTTGCGGTGCCGTTTTTGACTTTTTTGACGGATTTTCGGCTCGATTGCTACACACCTCATCGCCTATCGGCAAGGAATTGGATTCTTTGGCAGACTTGATCACATTTGGATTTGCTCCTGCCGCAATCACATCGGCTATCATAATTCACATTTTAGGTTACGAAAGTCTTATCCCCGACGACGGAACAATGATAGATTATTTGTCGTATTTCTTGATTTTCTTGCCTTACCTAATCGTTGCCTTTTCGGCTGTTCGTCTGGCAAAATTCAACATTGACGAGCGACAAACTTGTTCGTTCATCGGTCTTCCAACTCCTGCCAACGCAATATTCTTTTCTTCATTCGCATTTATGCCAAATTTAGATTATATTCCAGTTTGGTTATTGGAAGTATTGGTTGTTGTGTTTTCGGTGCTTCTTGTATCGGAAATTCCTATGTTTTCACTGAAATTCAAGAATTATTCGTGGGCAGACAATAAAATACGATACATATTCCTCATTCTTTCGGTTATTTTATTAGTAGTATTGAAATTACAAGCTTTGACCTACATTATTCTTTGCTACATTTTGTTTTCTGTATTTGACAATTTTTCAAAGAAGAAAAATACACAGGAATAGATTTGTAGGGACGTGGCGTGCGGCGACCGTAATTTACCGTACCGAAACGCCAACAGTTTCTCTATCTGCAACCATAAATTAATCTTTCAAAACCTTTTTACTTTCAACATTTTGAAGGATTTTCATTTGTTGAATGGCGATTTTATTTAGTTTCAATAGTCGTTCGGATTGGGGAATATTTTCATTGATGAACACTGCATTGAGATTTTCCATATTCGAAAGGCAAATTAATTGATTAATTGTGGCGTAATCGCGCATATTGCCTTTGGCATCGGGATTTGCGAGTCGCCAATCTTGTGCGGTCATACCGAATAGCGCCATATTCAAAACATCGGCCTCCGAAGCATAAATCATATTGATTTTATCCTTTGTAAGTTCTGGTGGTACAAGGTTTTGTTTGATTGCATCGGTATGGATATGATAGTTGATTTTTGAAAGTTCACGCTTTGCCGACCAACCTATCATTTTTTGTTCTTCTGCTTTAAGACGTTGATATTCCTTAACTAAAAGCAATTGAAAACGAGGACTTATCCACATCCCAAAATGATATGCTATATCGCGGTGTGCATATGTGCCACCATACCTACCTGCTTTTGAAACAATTCCAATGGCATTAGTTTTTTCAATCCACGTCTTCACAGATAGTACAAAATTGTTACTACCCGCCATATTTTTAATTGTACCGAATTCGGTACAATTAAAATTTGGATTATACAATATTTCCCATTCTCCAAGATATTCTATCGTATTTTTTAGACTGAGCCAACGAAAAATAATATGTTCTTGCAATTGGCTACGAGCCATATCTGTAAGCGAAATATAATCATCACCCTCGTTTGTGAGAACCGTGATTTCCGTGTTTTGTACTGTAATTTTTGCCATTATCTTTGCAGCTTTTATGTTTGTACAAAGATAGCATTTTTCCGAATAATCCTTGTGGTTTTGAAAAGGAGATTTCTTGCCTCGCTCGGTAAATTGCGTAAAAAATGTAGGGCTGTCACATTGTGGCAGCCCTTGAATTATAATATTTCATTTACAAATTTGTAGGGACACATTGAATGTGTCCCTGAATTATCGTTTGTAAAATAGGACGCACGCGGTGCGTCCCTACAGAATTACCGTACCGAAACGCCTACCGTCTCGCCATCCACCACCACAAAATACACCACTATCTTAAGGTTTGCAAATTTCAAACCCTTCCAACCCCTCAAAAATGCTTCGGCGTGATTCGGTAAAATAGGAAAATTTAATGGAAAAAAGAATCTAGAAAAACTTATTTTACCACCATTTTTGGTATTTGTAATTTGGCACTTTATCTTTTGCGCCCTTGCTTTTATTACAATGTTCACAAGTTAGTTGAAGATTGCACGGGTCGTTTGTACCATAATCCTTCAAAGGAACTATATGATCGTAGTTTTTTGAGTTTAGAGTAGTAACAAGATCCGTCAAATCCCTATTGCAAAACACGCAATGTCCTTTATCTCTGTGATATACAGCATGCTTTACCCATTGGGGGATTGGGCATCTCTTGATAGTTCCATCTTCATTTCTGGAGTTTTCTGGCCACTTCACATAGTCAGCATAAGTCCCATCTTCATCTATTAGGACATTACGAACCAACCGATTAAATAGGAATAAAAAATTTTTGTCATTAAAAAGAATGTGCACAACCTCTTCAGATATCGCGTCAAAAAACTCGATAAACTGTTCTTCATTTTTTATATACCATTCCCAAACAAAACCATCCTTCTCTTCATCATATTTTTTATGCTTCAACTTAACCTTATATATCTTCATAAGGTTGGTCCACCATTCTATATCATCTTCCTCTATTAAATCTCCATTCCTACGAAACTCTTTATTGTAGTAACAATATAACGTATTTGTCACATAAATGTGAAGTAAGGACTTCTTGTTAAACTTCAAAGCACTCTTAACAAACGAGTCTCCATTGAAGTTCCAGAAATCAACTCCCGCCTCAACATTCATATAAACAATGCTTAGGAACTTGTATATTGATTGAAACTTATATTCTGTCAGTTTACTTTCCATCATATTAATTTATCTCTCAACATGCCTATTGCATCACCACCTTTATTGATTTCTCGCCTATCTTAATAATAGCAACTTCGCCCTTCTTGATATTTATGGCAGCAGAAGCTTGGTTACCATTGGCTCTTGTAGAGCCAACCATCTGACCAGATATGTTGTAAACAGCAATATTGGAACCATCATCAACGCCCTGAATGGTTAGTATACCATCTCGGCTCTGAATCAGCACAGCTCTAGCTGGAATATGTGAGATATTATTAGTAATGTCCTCGGTCGTAGGTTGTTGATCTATCCAGCACAAAGTGCCTGTAACCGTCTCAGAGTTTTCATATCCAGCCTTGGTAGCATAAACATTAATAACATATGTTACACCAAGCTGTATTTCATTGCCACTATATTTTTTAATGTCTGTATCAGTAATACTTGCTTGACATATTGCTTCTTCCGTTTCACATACAAAAGATAATTTCCCATTTGAGTAATTAATCGTAGGATTAGCACATTTTTTTATGTCGACCTCAATTTCTTCGTCTTCAAATTCTTGTATATTCCAAAAGTTTTTCCATATATCAGTTGATTCATAAATGGTTTTTGTTCCTTTCGGAACGTAAAGGATTGTATTGATATAGTTGTAATTCGAAAAACCTACGGCAGATGGCGGAATACTTCTTCTTATTTTTATGTATTCTAGAGTGCTGTTGGATTCGAAACTCTTATTAATACTAGAAAGCGAAGATCCTATTTCTAATCGTTTCAGACCCCAGCCTCCATAACTAGTTGGCAACCATGCATAGTTACTCGTCACGTTATCTCCTATAACTAAATGTTCCACACTATCTAATTCAGGCCTAGGAATCTCTGAATCGAATTCTAATGGTCTTCCTAAATAAACATATTTGATAGGACAATTCTGGAATTCACGCCAACATCTGTGGTCTTCACAATAATAAGTAGATATAGAAAAAGGGGATGTCCCATCTTCAATTATCAGTGTATCTAAAGATGTACAATTCTTGAAAACAGTTTTTTCTGCATGATCACTACTGCTGGTAAACCAAAAACCAGATGGTATCTTAAAAGATTTTAATGAACTACAACCATAAAATACTCCACTTCTAATAATACCTCTTTTGGATGGATGCCATTCTATTTCTTTTAGATTAGTGCAATTCTCAAATAGAAAACTATTTAATTGGAATACATTGTTTGATAGCGTCACTTTAACCAAATTAGAACATTCTGCAAATGCATATTCTCCTATCTGCGTTACACTATTGGGGACTGTTAGTTCAATAATTGATGTTCCTTTGAATGCATAACGTTCAATAGATGTGATACTTTCAGGCAACAGAAAGGATTCCACATCGTTACCTGCAGATGATTGGACGGATTTAATGCTCGTAACAACAAAACTCTTATTATTGTAAGTGATAGAATACGGAATTGAAATAATACCTGTTAATGATGCATCTATTCCATCAACAGCAACAGTAAAGTTTTCAAATGATGTAAC